>CAYFVP010000110.1:0-46387 GCA_964346655.1 uncultured Thermoplasmatales archaeon | reverse complement strand
ACATCTAAAAGATTTTATATACCCATCATTTGATTTAGAATATTGGAGGAGGTTACATAGTTGAGTAAAAGGTCTCTTGCATTTGGATTATGCTTCTTGTTGATGTGTTCTGCATTTATTCCTAGTAGTCTTGGATTTAATGTCAGGGTTTCAAGGATAGAGCAACCATCCAATATTGGTACTGGTAATACTCTTTATGTGGGTGGAAGTGGTCCTGATAACTATACCACTATTCAAAGTGCAATTGATGATGCAGTTGATGGTGATACTATTTATGTTTATAGTGGGACTTATTATGAATATAATAGAATAATTGATAAATCTATAAATTTAATTGGAGAAAATAAATATAATACAATCATAAATGGTAATGCAGCAGACCACGATGTTATTATTATAATATCTGATGATGTTCTAATACGAGGTTTTACGATAATCGGAATACGGGAATATAAATTTGGTGATATAGGTGATGCATGTATTCAAATCGAATCAATAAATAATATAATAGAAAATAATATTTTTATAAAATCTTATAGTGGAGTTTATATTTCTAGAGGAAATTATCAAAATGTTGGTCCAAATCTGATTAGAAATAATATTTTTGATAATCAAATCGGTGTTTTTATTGATGAGACCAGATATTGCACTGTTGAGAATTGTAATTTCATACGTAATGAAGGGTATGGGGATTGGGGTATTTATATAAGATATTCCTCTCATAATAAAATATTAAATTGCAGTTTTTATGATGATGGTTTTATATGGGTGGCAGATGGGGAATACAATCTAATAGAAAATTGTAATCTTTCAAATTATAATATAAGATTTCATTTTGCTTGTGATGGTAATATAATTAAAAATTGCCGTATTGATTCACCACATTTTTTTTGGGGTATTGATTATTATCATTCAGGGAAGGATAACATTGTTCAGGATACTATAATAACTAATTGTCTTTATCATGGTATTCATGTTCGTGAAGACCATAAAAATTTTAAGTTAATTAATTGTACTATTATAGGTTGTGAAAATGGTGTAGAATTCGCCGCTCTTATAGGTTGTTTAGTATCAAATTGTAAATTTTTAAATAATCGCGATGCAGGGATTCGATTTAGTAGAAACCTCCGAAATGGTAAGGTTACTAATTGTCATTTTGAGAATAATAAATATGGTATTGAAATGAATTTATTAAATTACTTCAATAGATTTTCTTATAATAATTTCATGAATATAGATTCAAATTTTTATTATAATAACTACATTAGTTCTAAATTGATGTTCAATTTTTATTATAAAAATTATTGGAATGACTGGAATAATATGGGATTTTATCATATATGGGGATTAATTAATTGGGATTTTTTTCCAGCTAAAGAACCATATGACATATGAGATTTATTGATATGTTTCCAATATTTCAGAGATTATTATATTTTATAAAATAGGATTATGAGGTAACTCAGATTATTAATTACTTTTAAATAAAAATTTTAAATATTCATAAACGCATTATAATTTAAACGGGGAGTTAACAAATGCATAAAAAAAAGTTAAAAAAAGCAATGATTTATGGAATAACATTTGGATTTATTCTTTCAGCACTACCTGCAATGAGTATCAGTTATAATTTAAAAACAGCCATCAATGAAACAGAATATTGGGGTTTAATTTTTGCAGTTGGTATATACTATAATCATCCTGAAGAAAATAGACCATCTATGCTTAAGGCAGCTTCTGATCTATATGAAGTTCTTCTTGATTCATCTAATTGGATGGAAGATCACATCCATAAAATAACTGCACAGCAAGCTACTGGTGGACGGCTTATAAAAGAACTCAATTGGTTAATTAAAAATGCAGATAATGATGATTTGGTACTTGTTTATTTAGCAACTCATGGTACATCACTGAAGTATAGAGGGCAGCCTTTTGATATTCCACCAAAAGATGAAGCTGATGGAGCTGATGAATCCTTAGCTATGTATCATGGTTTTGAAAGATGGTATGGTTTTATTTGGGATGACCTTTTGAATTACTACTTAAATAGGATACGAGCTAAAGGAGTATGTCTTATTGTTGAAAGTTGTCATAGTGGTGGTTTTAATGACAATTTGTATTTTAGTAAATCAATAAAGAAGAATTATAACGCTGAATCATTTGTCCAGGGTTTTGCTTATGAATTATCTGCAAAAAATCGAATTGTTTTAATGTCATGTGAAGAAGATGAATTATGCTATGGATCCTATTTCTCAAAATATTTAATAGAAGGATTATGGGGAGCAGCAGATTTTCAGGGAAATCAAGATGGTATTAATTCTGCTGAGGAATCTTTTGATTATGCAAAGTTTTTAGTTAATTTATGTTGCTATTTTAATCCAACAATACTTGATCTTTATCCTGGAGAGTTTCCGGTTACCAACCACTAAACAATAGCATATATAGGATTAAAAAAATTAAGAAAATTTTTGTAAAATGATTTATTTAATATTTATTATCACAATATTAAAATTATTAGGCAAAATAGCGGATAAATTAGCATACTTTTTAAATACTAGAAAGTCCATGACAAATTGTTAATGGGGGGCAGAATGTATGCGTAAAAATAATTTGTTTAGAAAAGCACTGATAGTTGGAATAATTGTTTTGTTTGTTGGAATAAGTATTATTCCTTCAATAGGTAGTGTATCCATAAAAAAGCAAAATATAATTGAATGTATACCAAATAATACTACATTTGATGATGAATTTCCTCCTATGATATCTGAAGCAAAGATAATACCAAAACTTCAGTTAGCTGGGGAATATGTAAATATTTCAGTAAATGTAACAGATAATATTGGATTAGCTGATGTATGTTTATTCATTAAATATCCTGATGACCATTGGGAGAATTTTTCGATATTTCACACTAAAACTGGAGATACCTTTTACTATAATAATGTCTATGATATGATTGGATTATATATGTTCATTGTCTGGGCTATTGACGTCAATGATAATATTGCATTTTCATCAGATTATCATTTTATTATTACCAAATTATTTCTCACAAGCGCAGATGGACCATATCAAGGATGGACAAACACACCTATACAGTTTAATGGTTATGCGGTTGGTGGAACTGAACCTTACAGTTGGCATTGGGATTTTGGTGATGGAGATAGCTCTAATAAACAGAATCCTGTTCATACTTATTCAGAGGAGGGTAATTATACTGTTATGTTAATTGTAACTGATGATGAAGGTAAAAAAGCAGAAGATACTACCTGGACATTAATATTAAGTAATCAACCGCCAAATGCACCTACTATCGATGGTCCAAAAAATGGTAAAGTAGGAGTAAAATTAGACTACAAGTTTATCACAACAGATCCAGAAAATGATAAGATTTACTATTGTGTTAGTTGGGGTTGCTGTAGCAGTGGAGATTTTCATACTTATGGTCCATATGACTCTGGAGTAGAAGTCACAATTAGTCATACATGGAGTAAAAAAGGCAATTTTATAATTAAGGCATATGCAAAAGATATCAAGGAAGCTATAAGTGATACAACTACATTTGACATAAAGATACCTAGAAACAAAGCAACATTTAGTTTAAATTTATTGCTTAGGTTTTTAGAACAATTTCCGATGCTTCTGAGGCTGTTACTTTAAACAATTATTCAGTTATAAATTATATTAATATTTACCTAAATAAAAAAATAATTAACTATTAACCTTAATTTTTAATCTGTTTATCCTATCTCTTAGATAAATTGCTCTTTCAAAGTTTAATTCATCAGCTGCCTTTCTCATTTCAAGCTCCAAATCGACAATCATTTTGGGAATATCCTTTTTAGGGATATGTTTTACATCTTTCAAATCCACAAGTTTTTCTTTTATTGGTTTAATAATTGTAGTGGGAACAATACCATGTTTTTTATTATATTTAAGCTGAATATTTCTTCTCCTTTCTGTTTCTTCTAGTGCTATTTTTATTGAATCTGTAATATTATCTGCATATAATACAACCTTTGAGTTTACATTTCTTGCAGCTCTTCCAATTATTTGAATAAGGCTTCTATGATCACGCAAAAATCCTTCTTTATCAGCATCAAGAATACCAATAAAACCAACTTCTGGAATGTCAAGACCTTCTCTAAGAAGATTGATACCGACAAGAACGTCAAACTTTCCAAGACGAAGTTGGCGAATTATTTCCGATCTTTCTAGTGTATCAATTTCAGCATGAAGGTAACGAGTTTTTATGCTCTTATCTGCTAAAAATTCAGATAATTCTTCTGCTAGTCTTTTAGTAAGAGTTGTAACAAGAACTCTATCTTCACGTGAAACAGTACTATTAATTTCTGATATAAGATTTTCAATTTGTCCTTGAGTTTTTCTAACCTCACATGGAGGATCAACAAGACCTGTTGGTCTAATTATTTGCTCAGCAATTTGACCAGATATTCCTAACTCATAATCACCAGGTGTTGCAGAAACAAATATAACATTTTTCATATAATCTGAAAATTCATCAAAAGTAAGTGGTCGATTGTCAAAGGCACTAGGCAGGCGAAAACCATAATCAATAAGGGACTTTTTTCTAGAGTAATCACCATGATTCATACCATGAATTTGAGGAATAGTTCTGTGACTTTCATCAATAAACATTAAAAAATCCTTGGGAAAATAATCAAGAAAACAAAACGGTTTTTCACCAGGTTTCCTTCCATCAAAATGTCTACTATAGTTTTCAATACCCTTACAAAAACCTATTTCTTCTAACATTTCAATATCGTAAAGTGTTCTCTGTTTCAAACGATGTGCTTCAATCATACTAAGCTCTGGGAGTCTTTCTTCGAGTTCTTGTTTAATTGATTCAATCGCTTTCATTCTTTTATCTTCTCCTATAACAAAATGTTTTGCAGGGTAAACAAAAAGGTAATCAAGTTTTCCAACTGGATTTCTGGTGATTTTATCTATTTCCGTTATTTTTTCAATTTCTTCACTAAATAGTTCAATTCTAATGATATTATCATAATATCCTGGAATTAGATCAATTACTTCTCCTTTTACACTAAATCTACCAGGTGCAAGATCTAAATCATTTCTTTCATATTGCATGTCAATTAATCGCTCTAAAATTTCCCTTCTATCAACGTTAGTACCTGTCCTAAGTTCATAACCAAGAGATGTAAAATCTGAAGGATCTCCAACAGTATATATGCAAGATACAGATGCGACAACAATTGTATCCTCACGAGATAAAACTGAAGCAGTTGCTGCAAGTCTCATTTGTTCAATTTTTGGATTTACATCAGCATCTTTTTCAATATATTGATCTTTAGAAGGAATGTATGATTCAGGTTGATAATAATCATAATATGAAACAAAATATTCAACACGGTTTTCTGGGAAAAACTCTTTAAATTCACTAAAAAGTTGAGCAGCAAGTGTTTTATTGTGGGCAAGAACAAGGGTTGGTTTCTGAATTTTTTCAATAATACATCCCATACAAAACGTTTTACCAGATCCAGTAACACCCAATAATGTTTGATACTGTTCACCTTGTTTTATTCCTTCTACTAACTGATTAATTGCCTCAGGTTGAGATCCTTTTGGTTTAAGATTTGTAACAAGTTTAAACCTATTCATGCAATCAATTCCTTTTTTCGTAGAAGTCTATTATATTTTATTGCAAAACGATGAGCTTCATCTCTGATCTCTTGAATAAACTGTAATGCTTTATCCTTTTTTGATAGTTTTAACGGCTCCAAAAGTCCTGGAAAATAAATCTCTTCAAACTGTTTTGCAATTGAAATAATTGGAATTTTTAGGTCCAGCTTAACAAGTTCTTGAAGGGCAAAATTAAGTTGTCCACGACCACCGTCAATTATTATTAAATTTGGATATTCGGAATCCTCTTTTTTTAAACGGGCATATCTTCTTCTTACAACTTCTGCAATTGCAGAGGTATCATCAATTCCTTCAACTGAACGAATTCTAAATCTTCTATAATTGTTTTTATCAGGTTTTCCAAATCGATATTGAACCATTGAACCAACTGTTGAGGTTCCTGAAAGATGAGATATATCAAAACATTCAATTATATCTGGAGATTCGTGCAAATGTAGTCTATTTTTAAGAGTTTTAACTTTATCAATATCTGCAAAAAACGCTATCTCAATATTTTTTTCAACTAATTCAAGTAGTTGCTTTTTTTCACCTTTCTGAGGTTTTGTAACAATAACTTTTTTTCCCTTTTTATTTTTTAAAAATAGTGCTATTGAATCAGATAATTTTGTTGGGACAATTAGTTCTTTTGGAACAAGCGCATCTGAATAATACTGAACAATAAATTCTTCTAAAAAATCTGGATTATAATCAAAAACAAACTCGTTTTTATTGGTAAGAGTTCCTTTGTAAATATTAAAGACCATAAGATATACTTTATCATCTTTTATTTGATAATTGATGATATCTTCATTATATTTTTTTTCACGTTGCATGTTTTGCCGTTCATTAAGATGATTAATGGCATTTATCTGATTTCGAGTGGCAAGAGCTTTTTCAAATTGGTTTTTTTCAGATTGTTTCTTCATTTCGAGTTCAAGATTCTTTAAAAGTTTTTCAGTTTTCCCTGATAAAATAAGTTTTACTTTGTTTATTTTACTATTATAATCATCTTTAGAAACAAAACCAACACAAGGTCCATCACATAGATTTATATGATATCTGAGACACACCTTTTTTGGCATTTTCATACATGTTCGAAGCAAAAAAGTTTTTTTTAAAAATTGTAAGACATAATCCCGCTCATTTGCTGAAACAAAAGGTCCATAAAATCGACCATTCCCTATTTTTTTTCTGGCAATTAAAACACGAGGATACTCTTCACCTGTTAAAATTATGTATGAATGACTCTTTGCATCTTTTAGACGAATATTATATTTAGGTTGATATTTTTTAATAAGAGTATCTTCTAAAATTAAGGCTTCTACTTCACTATCGGTTGCTATGAAATCCAGTGTTTTTATATGTTTGATCATACTTTGAGTTTTAATGTCAAAATCTTCTTTTTGAAAATAACTTTTAACTCTTTTTTTTAGATTTTTAGCCTTTCCAATATAAATTACACTGTCCTTTTTATCCTTGAAAAGATAGCAGCCCGGTTCATTTGGAAGAATTTTTAAATCAAGCATTTTTCATGAACCTTAATAATGGATTTTAGTATTTTTCCAGTGTAACTTTTTTTATCAATTGCGATTTCTTCTGGCGTTCCACAAGCAACCACTTCACCACCGAGGTCTCCACCTTCAGGGCCTAAATCAATAATGTGATCTGCAGATTTAATTACATCTGGGTTGTGTTCTATTACAACAACAGTATTACCTTTATCAACAAGATTGTTAAGAACATCGATTAACTTTTTAACATCATGAAAATGAAGCCCTGTAGTAGGTTCATCAAGTAAATATATAGTTTTTCCTGTACTTTTTTTCGATAGCTCACGGGTAAGTTTAATCCTTTGTGCTTCACCTCCGGAAAGTGTTGTTGAACTTTGACCTAGCTTGATATATTCAAGTCCAACTTGGGAAAGGGTTTCAAGTTTTCTTTTAATAATAGGAATATTTTGAAATAATTCATAAGATTCTTCTACACTCATAGATAGAACATCAGCAATTGATTTTCCCTTAAATTTTACCTCAAGAGTTTCATTATTGTAACGACTTCCTTTGCATTCCTCACATTCAATGTAAATATCAGGTAAAAAGTTCATCTCTATTTTTATTACTCCATCTCCTTGGCATGCCTCACACCTTCCACCGCGAACATTAAATGAAAAACGCCCAGGTTTATAGCCTCGCCGTTTTGCTTCAGGTGTTTGGGCAAAAAGCCTTCTTATTTCATCAAATACTTTTGTATATGTTGCAGGATTACTTCGAGGTGTTTTTCCAATTGGGCTTTGATCAATAACAATTATTTTATCAATCCTTTCATCAAAATCAATTGAATCATGATTTCCAGGATCTTCTTTTGAATCATGTAATTTTCTCATCAATCCTCGATATAATATATCATAAATAAGAGTTGATTTTCCACTACCTGAAACTCCAGTAACAAGTGTTAAAACTCCAATTGGTATGTGTACATCTATATCTTTCAAGTTATGTTCTTTACATCCGAAAATATGCAAGAATTTTTCAGATTTCCTTCTGTTTTCAGGTAATGGTATTTGCATTTTACCAGAAAGATATTTACCTGTAAGAGAAGTTGGATGATTTTCAATTTCAACAGGTGTTCCCTGTGCAATTATCTTTCCACCGTGAATACCAGCACCTGGCCCTAAATCCACAACATGATCAGCATGTCTTATTGTTTCTTCGTCATGCTCAACAACAAGAAGTGTATTTCCAAGATCCCTTAGTTTATAGAGAGTGTCTATTAATTTTTTATTATCACGTTGGTGAAGACCAATTGAAGGTTCGTCAAGAATGTATAAAACACCAGTTAGATTTGAACCAATTTGAGTTGCAAGCCTGATTCTTTGGGCCTCACCACCTGATAAGGTTCCGGCATTTCTGGATAATGTCAAATAGTTAAGCCCTACTTTATCAAGAAAGTCAAGTCTAGCTTTTATTTCCTTTAAGATCTGCCAGGCAATTTCTTCTTCTTTTTTTGTTAAAATTAAGGTTTTGAAAAAAATAATTGCCTGCTTTATTGACATATCTGTTATATCAATTATCGATTTTTCTGCAATTTTAACTGATAATATCTTTGACTTCAGTCTTTTTCCATTACAATTTGGACAAGGCGTAATTCTCATAAATCGCTCAAGTTCCCTTCTCCGGTATTCAGATTCTGTTTGTTTGTATAGTCGCTCAGATTGTGGAATAAGTCCTTCCCAAACACCTCTTCCAGACCATTGTGCCTCACCTGAGGAAGAAACCATATTAAAATGTATTTTTTCATATGAGCCATACATTAAAACGTTGTATTGATCTTCTGTAAGCTCCATAATTGGGGTAAAAATATCAAAACCATAGTGTTTTGCAACAGATCCAAGATATTTGATCCGCCATCCATCAAGCATATTTCTATAAAGTTTAATTGCACCATCTGCAATTGAAAGTGTTTTATTTGGAATTATTAAATCAACATCAAAATCCATTTTGATACCAAGACCATGACATCCTTTGCATGCACCAAAAGGACTGTTAAATGAAAACATTCGAGGTTGCAGTTCTTCAAAAACCATACCACATGTTGGACAGGCCATCTTTGAGGAATATATCTTTTCATTATCTGTTTTATCAAGAACAATTAAAAGGCCATCAGATTTTTTTAAGGCATTTTCAACTGCTTCAACAAGCCTTGTATTGTCTTTAATATTAAATCTATCAATTACAATTTCAATATCATGTTTTTTGTATCTATCTAATTTAATTTCTTCATCTGTTCTATAAATTGCTTTATCGACTCTAATTCTTACATAACCTTCCTTATTTAATTCTTTAAACAGCTGTTCATATGTTCCCTTTTTTTGTCTAATAATGGGTGATAAAATTGTAATCATTCCTGAAAAATCTTCACTTATTCTTTTTGAAATTCTTTGTGGTGTTTGCGATTCAATTTTTAAATTATGTTCAGGGCAATATGGTGTTCCAACTCGGGCATAAAGTAGTCTTAAATAATCATATATTTCTGTAATCGTTCCAACAGTACTTCGGGGATTTTTGCTAGTTGTTCTTTGTTCTATTGAGATAGCTGGTGAAAGACCTTCGATACTATCTACATCAGGTTTATTCATAAGACCAAGAAATTGTCGGGCATATGCAGAAAGTGATTCAACATATCTACGTTGACCTTCAGCATATATTGTATCAAAAGCTAGGGTGGATTTCCCAGAACCAGATAATCCTGTAATTACGATAAATTTATTTCTAGGTAGCTCTAAATTAATATTTTTAAGATTATGTTCTCTTGCACCTTTGATTATAATATTTTTCAAAGTTGGCCCCCTAAAAAGCACGAATTATATGGGATTATTAATATTTTATAAGTTTTTCCCCTCATTACTTTATAATATTCAAATTTTTTGCTAAAATAGTTAATTATGGGTCTTATGAAAGTATTAATTTCTATTTTGTTTCTTCAAGCTATTTGATAAGTTCTTTTCAACAATTTAAATATAAATGATAATGTCTGGGCTTTTTCTTTCCTGGTTCAGCATAATCATACATTACAATTGTATTAAAAAAACCATCATTCTTAACTACACATCTATCGCATTTTCTTTTCATAATTTCCAGTAAATTTTTTATTTTTATTCAGGAGCCGCTTTTTCTTTTTTTGGAAATATTTTATTTTTAGAAATTAAAATTGCTCTAAGAATCCATTCTACTATGATTATGAAAATTATAAATTGTATAGCAGTATTAATAAAATCAGGAAGTGAATTGATTCTTTCAATGACATCCTCAAATGCAAAATAAGATGGATCTACTAAGAAAATACCAAGCAAAGCAAAGGGTAGCATTTTTGCTACATCTCTTGAAAGATCTTCAGTATAATATGCACAAATCCTTATAGCTAAAATTATTGCAAATGCAGTTGATAAAATTACCTCAACTTCAATATTTTTTGAAAGAAACATTAACATAAGAGAAAAACCTATAAAAAATAAAATAGCTATAAACGGAAACAATAATGCATATTTCAAAAAACCAACAGATGTTGAATGCTTTTGCTCACTAGGTTTAAAACAATCTCTTCGTGCAATATATCTATAAAAATGGTAGATTAATACGGAATAAATCGCAATTGACAGTGCTAAATAAAAAAGTGACCAAAATGCTGTAAAATCACCACCTAAAATTTTATCTAATGAAAATTTTTCAGTTAATTCAGAAATTCCACTAAAGTCCATGGGTCATCCTCCTCACAAAAAACTTGTAACAATTATTTATTTATAAATTAATACCATTATATTAAAAATATGCAAGTTAGAAGTGTTTCCTTTGATTCATCTTTTCTTTTACATTACAAACCCTCAGTTGATAGTGTTATTAAAATATTGGCTCGTGATAATATTGCTTGTTTTATTACATCTACAGTCGTATCTGAACTTGAGAGATTAAAAGTATTTGGTCGCATTTCTCAATATGATTATAAACGTGCATTAAGACGTTGGAAAAAGGCTCGTGCAATTGTTATTGATTTTAAGAACAGATTACTTTCTGATACTTTTGGAAAAAAATGTATGCAATCTATGGAAAAATATCATGGTGTAGAGGCAAAAAATGTTGCTAATGATTGTAATATTCTTGTTTTAAATTTAAAAAATGGAATTGACTTGTTTTTTTCAGAAGATTATCATTTTACATCAAGAATAACAAAGCAAGTAATTAAGGATGTAAAAAGCGTTGCTTGTAAAGAGTTTCACCAGATGTGCGATTCATATTTATATAGTGTTGATGCTAAAACTTTTCTAAAAGCGTATAAAAATGGATTTATAGATCTTGATATTATTGAATCGAGCCAAAAAAATATTCGGAAAAACAGTTAAGACACTCCACAATAGAAAAGGTTATTAACAATTGTTAACTATATATATTATACATGGATGAGCTAAAAAATCGTGAGATTGAAAAAAGTCTAATTAATTCTTTTGAATTGGTTAAAGATGCAGTTAGAAAAAGCCAGGGGCGATCTAGGGCAGGATTAATGCTTGGACTTCAGGAATTGGGATCAACTTTAAACGGTTTTGTAGGTGCATATTATCAAATTGCATCAAATATTATTGTGGTAAATACAACTCCAATCAGACGAATAATTGAAACAAAACCAGATTTATTAAAGCCATATGGATTTCATGTCTTGTTACATGAATATATTCATTCACTTGGAGTTCTTGATGAAAATGCTACTGAGCAAATGACATATAATATTACAAGAGAATATTTTGGAGAAGAAAATATTGCTACAAAACTATCAGCAGATATAAAACAATTTTTTCCGAATCTGGTTTATCCAATTCAGGGATGGATTCCAAATGAAAATTTTCCCAAAATAAGAGTTGTTAAAGGTTTTGATTGGAGCAATACAGATTGTTATATTACATAATTTATATACTTAGTTTTTTTTTTTATTTTGATATAAGGAATACAATTTTTACAACATTTGACAATGGTTCCAACTGATGTTTCAATATACTCTAAATCTGATTTATTTATCTTTTTATGACACACCTGACAAACTGTTGTTTTTGAAAATAACATTATATAATGTAATAAACGTTCTCATATTTGAAAATATCAAAATTCTTTTTATTACAAATACAATTTATATATTACAAAAACATATACAGTTAGACATAAGGGGATTAAAAATGGGAGATATAATAGATGATTTTGGATTGAACGCTGGTAAAATATGGAATACACTTATTAAATATGGACCTCTAAATCAAAACAAATTAATGAAAACAACAAGATTAAAAAAAGAAGATTTTTATGCTGCTGTTGGGTGGCTTGCAAGAGAAGATAAAATTTGTTTAAATAATAATAATTATTGTTTAGGAGAAACCAATTTTGCTAAAAATATTGGAGAAGATGCAGGCAAGGTTTTTAATATATTAAACACCTTTAAAGAAATTGATTTAACTTTTATTCCGACATTAACTGGTATTACAAAAGAAAACACCTTTTTTGCACTTGGATGGTTAGCAAGAGAAGGAAAGATTTCAGCAAAAAAGGTAATGCCTAAAATGCCTCAAATATATCTAAAACTTAAATAAATAATACAAAATTTTTTTTTTCCACTTAGCTTTTTGTTAAAATCAAATATAAAAAATATCGTCAATTGTCTATACTTTTTAAGGCAAAATTTTTAAATAAAAATTTGATTAGTAATTGCTGAGCGGATAAGCAACTCCCTTTTATGTAGCATCCTCACCGGACTTCTCCATAGAAAGAATTGCTTACCCTCTCATGCATAATTCTTATTAATTCTATCTTTTAATGTATTAATCCAAGAAGGAAGACCTTCTACTGTTTTAATTATTGCATTTTTAGATAAAATTTCTCTATATGAAGTATTACAATTTACACGTCCCTCAAGATTCTTTTTTATTGTATTACAAAGATATCCTCCTTTTCTATCCCAATCTGTTAGAATAATGATATCTTTATATTCTCTAGCGATTCTATCACAAAAATCAATAATTGAAAAACCAGCATTTACAGAAATTATTTTTCCAATAATTCCAATCTTTTTTAATGCTTCTATATCTTTTTCTCCTTCAACAATAATTGGAACTTTATTATTTTCCTCTTTTAATCCAATTAATGCTTTTTCAATTTCTTCAAGGGATTTTTTATAATCCATTAAGAGACTCCTTTAATTTTTTGGTTATAATATCAGTTGATTTCTCTTTGATCAGAACTATTTTTTTTCTCTTTTTACTGCCAGATATTATAAAAACAGAGTTTATCGAAATATCTAAAAATTGGGCAACTGTTTTAATTATCTCTTTATTTGCCTTGTTATCAGTTGGAGGAGAACAAATCTTTATCTCGACACATTTACGCCATTTGTTATAACCAGCAGGAAAAATAGTTTTTTGTGAACTTGGTGTAACAAAAAGATTAAGAGTTGCACCATCATGGTGTTTATTAACAATATCTTCAATTTTATACATTCCAATTGGTGCAATTGAATATTTTATATGTTTATATATGTATTGTAAATCTTTATTTCTGATAGTTTTGCCATTTTTTTTCTAAATCAGGGTTTGTTACTGTATCCATGATATATTTGGCATATTCTTCAGCCGTTGCACCGTCAGATCTACCTGTAATAGCAATTTTCTTTTCGTATTGACTGCAAATGTCAAGGCCCTTTTCAAGTTTCTTTGATTTATCTGAATAACCAATGTGATTAAGAAGCATTGCAGCACCTTTTATTATACTTGAAGGATCAGCATATTGAGCTCTTCCTTCTTGTACCATTCTTGGAGCGCTACCATGAATTGCTTCAAACATTGCATAATGTTTTCCAATATTTGCACTACCTGCAGTTCCCACACCTCCCTGAATTTGAGCTGCTTCATCAGTACAAATGTCGCCATACAAGTTTGGAAGAACAATCACTTTGAATTCTGACTGACGTATTGGATCAATTAATTTTGCAGTCATTATATCAATGAACCAGTCATCCCATTTTACTTCAGGATATTCATTTGCTATTTGCTCCGCCATATTTAGGAATTTTCCATCTGTAGTTTTTACAACATTTGCCTTTGTTACAACGGTTACTTTATTAATTTTATTCTTTTTTGCATACTCAAATGCAAGTCTTATGATCCGGTCTGCACCCTGTTTTGTAATTACCTTGAAATCAACTGCGAGATCATCTGTAACATTTATTCCTTTACTACCAAGAACGTAAGCGCCTTCAGTATTTTCTCGAAAAAATATCCAATCTATTCCTTTTTCAGGAACGCGCACTGGTCTAACATTAGCAAAAAGGTCAAGGGCTCTTCTCATGAAAACATTTGCGCTTTCAATATTTGGCCATGGATCACCTTTTTTCGGTGTTGTAGTTGGTCCCTTTATTAACACATGACATTTTTTAATTTCTTCAAGAACATCTTCTGGTATTGCTTTCATTACTTTTGCTCGATTTTCAATTGTTAGCCCTTCAATTACTTTAAACTCTATTTTTCCGTTTTTTACTTCCTCATCAAGCATAAATTCAAGTATATTATGAGCATGTTTGCAGATATAGGGTCCAATTCCATCTCCGCCTACTACACCAATTATTATTGGTTTTAATTTACTATAATCGATCCAATCTTCAGCAGACTTCATTTTTTCTATTCGTTCAAGTTGCTCAATAACAATATTTCCAAAATGTTCTTTTGCTTTTTCAATTGCTTGAGTATCTACCATAGTATTAACTCCTTTCATCATTTTTTTATTTCACCACCTCAGGTTTATCAGGCATCATGTATTGTATATCATCCCATGGATGCCTATATAATCTACTCTTCAAACGTTTTTGGTCCATAATATGACCCATAAAACCAATACTTCGACCTAGAACAAAAAGTGCATTTAATATTCCAAGATCAACAAATTCTCTTACCTCATCTCTTGAGTATCCAATGCCTCTAAGCATATCACAGCATAGTACACCAATGCATCCATCAACATTTAAAATTAAGTTGTTTCTTTTTGATGTTGTTAGCTTTTCAATTTCTAAAGCATAATCAAGAGTTTCTGTAATTGGGAAATGTTTCTTTGCATAATCTTTCATAATTGTTACTCGAACGTCAGGATTTGTTACAGATTTTATTCTATGCCCGATACCCTGTATGTTAATGTTTTTAGCCTTCATATCTCTCACCATAAAACTAGGTGTTTCCCCTGCGTAAAGATACTTTGTAAAATGATCAGCTGAACCTTGAACAGCACCACCAAATCTTGGTCCAATTGTAAGTAGTCCACTAACTAGAGAAGAAATCAAGTCCTTTCCTGCACGTGCAGCAACAATACTATTATGTGCACCAGATACTGCTGGACCATGGTCTGCTGTTAGTAGCACTACTCTTTCAAGAAATTCTCTAGCCCATGGTGGTAGATTTTTCTTAAACCAAAGAAGACCAATTACTCCTCCAAGTCCCCATTTTTCTTTAAATATATCACTAATTTTTATTCCACAATATCTTAATTCTTCGCCACGATCATCAGATATTGTACTAATGAATTGTGCAGGTCGTCTAATAACTCCTTGTTTAAGAGCAACTGCATAATCCAGGGGTATTTGCGGTGGTTCAACATCTGGAATCGGTTTATGTTTACCAGATTTCACAATTTTATTAAATGTTTGCTTGATTTTTTCATCGAAATCATCAAAGGAATTTGGAACTATTGCACCAGCCTCTTTCAAAGCCTTATTTTTTGCATCAGCAGTTTCAAGATCAGCACCAGCTCTTGCGCCTGCATGGCCGAATTGAACTTCTGCAGGAAATACCTTTGAGCATGTTCCTATACACCATGCAACAATAGGCTTTCTTATTTTCCTAGTTTTAAGGGCTTTTATAACCTCATACTCATCTGTTCCACCAACCTCACCTAGTAATACTGTCATTATAATATCTGGGTTTTTTTCATATCTTAAAAGATGGTCAATAAATGTGGAACCTGGATATCTATCTCCACCGATCGCTACTCCTTCAAAAACACCATCGGTATTCATTGCAATGATGTTATTGAGTTCATTAGAGAGTCCACCAGATTTTGAAACATAAGCAATACTTCCAGCCCTGTGAAGTTTTGAAGCAACGATGTTATCAAGCATTCCAGCAGTATTTCCGATTCTAAATCCACCAGCTGCAATTCCACCAACTGTAGCAGGTCCAATTATCCATTTGTTTTTTTCCTTTGCAATTTTTATTAATTCTTTGGTTCTATTTTCAGGAACACCTTCTGCAATTATTGCCACAGTCCTTATTGTTTTACTTTCAAGAGCTTCCTTTGAAGTTGGATATGCAGATCTAAAAGATGCAAAGTTTACTATAAAATCTGCTTCAGGATATTTTTTTGTTGCTTCTGAAAGAGTTCTATACATGGGAATTATAATTTCTTTTGTTCCCCAGAAACATTTATGATAACCTTCACGAGTAGGATTTACTATTACCACAACAGAGGGTTCTTCACGCCTACAAATGTAATCAAAATCAAGCATACGCTGAATTGCACGTTGTTGATAACCAAAAACAATTGCCTTTGTGTTTTTATCCATTAAAATATAATCAGGTCGTTTCATTCCTGTGTTTTTAACCTTTTTTGGTTTTGGTTTTATTTTTGTCATAGTGACTGTCTCCATTTATTTTCCCTCCAAAGCCATATTTACAATTCTTGTCATATGAGTTTCAGGTCCATATACATCAATTGGAACGCCGAGCTCTTTTCCAAGCTCTCTCATAATACGTAAACCCTCCTGATAGTTTGGACCACCACGGCGAACAAATATTTTTACATTTGCATCTTTAAGTTTCTTTTTGTAATCACGTAAAGCCATGGTAATTCCGGTAAATGTTTTTGCAACATCAGTAAAGTTAGCAATACCTCCACCAACTAGTAAAAATTTAGGTCTTCCCTTAGGGTCTTTTTCTCGTGTCATAAGATCAAGAATTGTTTTTGCATATTCATAGGTTTCATCAGTTGACGGGTTTCCGCTATATTCTCCATAGTTTGCAAGTTCATCTCTATAACCTAAATCAACGATTGTATCAGTATATATTACGCTACCTCCTCCACCAGCAACCATTGTCCAAACTCGACCCTTAGGATTTAAAACAGTTAGTTTTAATGACGCACCGCTTTTTTCATCCATTGTTTTAATGTAATCTTCTTCTTTTGATAGTTTCCTTCCAAATGGTGCAGGAAATGTAATATCTCCCCATTTATCGCTGCTTTCAAAGTGACCAGTATCATCAAGTCTTGCGACAAGATCCAATGGAACAATTTCTTTTCCAGATACAACAAATGGATTGATTTCTAAATACGCATAATTAAGATTCCTATAAAACTTAAACAGTCCCTTAATAAAATCTGCAAACATTTTCTTTTTATCTTTAGGTGTCTCCTTTGGTAATTTATTTTCAATGTTAACTTTGTCAATATCTTGAGCTACATCAACTTGAATTTCTGCAACTGTATTCCATACTGATTCAATATCTACCCCACCGTGATTTGAAAAGTATATTGTATCGCCCTCACGGTTACTTTTAATTGCAATGTAGAACTCTTGTTTATGTGAAACGTATGGTTCAATTATGAAATGTGTCAATTTATCTGTTACCTTTCCAACCTTTGTTTCTTTATTCATTCGTTCTTTTATCCATTTTTTTACTTCTGGAAAAGTCGCATTTGCCTTAATTAACCCATGTTTACCTCTTTTACCAAAAAGCTGATCTGGTTTGACCACCAATTTTTCAGTAATTAACCATTTATTCTTTTTTGGTAAGTCATCAAGTTTGGTCTTTGGATCTACTAACACTACTTTTCCCGGAAATTTAAAATCCTTGCTAACATACCCAGACCAATATTTAGCAAGCATTTTCTTTCCATCATATTCTCTTATTCCTCTTTGTGCCATTTTTTTTCAACCTCTAATTTTTTTATTTAGATTTTTGTTTCATAAATGCAAGTGTACCACCTGCAATAATAATCTCTCTTTGTCTATCTGTGAGATTATAATTAACTTCAAATTCAGTTCCCTTTGTTTTGTTTTTTACCTTTAAAGCTCCTCCTCCCTCAATAATATTTTTAATATCAGGTATTTCAATGTCATCACCCTGCTCAATCTTATTATAATCACTTTCGTTTTTAAAGGTTAACGGTATAATACCAAAGTTAATCAAGTTCGCTGTATGAATTCTTTCAAAAGATTTTGCAATAACTGCTTTTGTTCCCATATACATTGGACATAAAGCTGCATGTTCTCTAGAAGATCCTTGCCCATAACTTACACCTGCAACAAAGATATTTGCCTTTCCACTCTCTTTAATTTTTTTTGCTCGGATATAAAACGAAGAATCAACAACTTCAAATAAAAACTCTGAATATTTTGGGACATTTGATCTATATTTCATTTTGCTACCTGCAGGAATTATGTGATCTGTAGTGATTTGATCTTCGACTTTTATTGTTATTTCTCCAGTGATCGAATCAGGCATTGGAAGACTTGCTGGTGGATCTCCAATGTTGGGTCCACGATATATCTTTATTTGTTCTGGATGCTCAGGTGGATAAATAAACATGCTGTCATCAATATAGAATTTTTTAGGTATCGAAACATCTGGATATTTAATACCCATTTTTTCAAGATCACGGGGATCTGTCATTTTACCTGTAATTACAGCTGCAGCTGCTGTTTCTGGACTGACAAGATAAACATTTGCACTTTTTGTTCCAGAGCGACCTAAAAAATTACGATTACTTGTTCTAAGTGATGTAGCTTCTGTTTTTGGCGACTGACTATTTCCAATACAAAAACCGCATGCTGATTCAGCAATTCGTGCACCTGCTGTTATTAAATCGACTAGTCCTCCATCTCTTTCGATATTTTGGAGGACTTGTCTGGAACCTGGTGCTATGACAAAACTAACATTTGGATGAGCCACTTTTCCTTTTAAAATCCTTGCAACAGTCATTAAATCTTTATATGATGAATTAGTACAGCTTCCAAGACAAACTTGATCTACTTCCATTCCTTCAAGCTCTTTTACTGTTTTAATATTTCCAGGGCTATGGGGGTATGAAGTGAGGGGAACTATTTCGCTTAAATCAAGATCAATCTCTTTAAAATATTCTGCATCAGAATCTGCTTTTAATTCAGACCAATCTTGCTCACGTCCTTGAGCTTTTAAGAAAGCTATCGTTGTTTCATCACTTGGAAAAACAGAAGTTGTGACACCACATTCTGCACCCATGTTTGTAATTGTTGCTCGCTCAGGCACAGATAATGTTTTTACACCTTCGCCGCCATACTCAAAAACACAACCAACATTTCCCTTTGTAGTAAATGTCTCTAACATTTTAAGAACAACGTCTTTTGCTGAACACCATGGCTTAAGTTTACCCTTTAAATTTACTTTTATTACCTTTGGACAAGTCAAAAAAAATGGACCACCTGCCATAGCAACTGCAACATCCAAGCCTCCTGCTCCTATTGCCACCATACCAATCCCACCACCAGTTGGTGTATGAGAATCAGATCCAAGTAATGTTTTACCAGGTTTTCCAAAACGCTCTAAATGAACTTGATGACAAATACCATTTCCAGCACGAGAATAAATTATACCATATTTTGCCGCAACACTCTGTAAATATTTATGATCATCTGCATTTTCAAAGCCAATTTGAACAGTATTATGGTCAACATAACTTACAGATAATTCAGTCTTAACTTTATCGGCACCCATAGCTTCAAACTGAAGGTAAGCCATTGTACCAGTTGCATCTTGAGTTAATGTTTGATCAATTTTTATAGCAATTTCTTTTCCAGGATCCCAATTGCCTTCAATAATATGTTTTTCTAAAATCTTTTGAACTATACCTTTTCCCATTTAAATTAACCTCCCCACATGTATAAATATGCTATATTGGGTAGTAAAGGTAATAAAGATTTAATACTTAAATTATTTGTAAATTACTTCTATAGGAAATTTATAATTTTAAAGAAAAGATTCTTATATTGCGAGTTTATTCAAGCAACTCCTATAAGGAGGTTTTAAAATGATGATAATTGTAAGAATGTATCCAAAAACAGATTTAAATAAAGTTTGGAATTATGTAGAAAACGTTATAGCAAAAGAATCTTCAGACGTTGTTACACCATTATATTCAGCGCAGTTAGAAGGAATGATGAGTGTTGGAGTTATATTTGATGTAAAAGATCCAGATAATATTGCACATTTTCTAACAGAAACTCTCAGGGATTTTGAAGAATGTCATCATACAAGAACAATATCACTTATGAAACCTGTTTTTTTCCCTATTCCAAAAAAGAAACCAGAAAATATTCAAAGATATATAATACGGATTTATACTCATCCAAAGAATTACAGGATAATATATGATTATTTAATAAATCACAAATATCCATTTAACATGTTTCCGATTTATGTATCATATTCTCTAGGTGATGAAGATATTGTTATGAATATTGCGGCAGACTCAAAGGAAACGGTGAGTAACTTTTTAAGAGAAAAAATCCGAATAATGGATGGGGTTGATTCATCATCTTTTTATCCGGTTGTTAAATCAAAACGTTTTGCTCCACTTGCAGACCTTATAAAGATCCAACAGAAACATTTAGCAGAAGCTGCAAAGAAGATCCCAAAAAGTAGTTTTGATATGGACTTTGACTTTGTTGAAGATTTTGAAGAATATGCAATGTTAACAGGTGCATTTCCTAGAGATTTAGAATGAAAAATACAATAATTTACATTTGGAGATAATCTTGATTAGATATTGAGGATTTTAAGGACTGGATTATATGCCAGAAGAAGATATATCCGTTTTACTTGACGAAAAGCGTGTTTTTAAACCCACTAAGGAGTTTATCAATCAGACAAATGTAAAACAATGGATGGACAAGAATGGTGTTAATAATATAGATGATCTCTACAAAAAAGCAGAGAACTGGAAATGGTTCTGGGAAGAAATATCTAAAGAAGTAGTTGAATGGTATAAACCTTATGACAAACTTATCGAATGGGACGTGCCTTGGGTGAAATGGTTTATAGGTGCAAAATACAA
Organism: uncultured Thermoplasmatales archaeon; assembly: GCA_964346655.1. GTDB lineage: Archaea > Thermoplasmatota > E2 > DHVEG-1 > DHVEG-1 > CAYFVP01. Next base: position 25,064 of record CAYFVP010000110.1, on the reverse strand, counting down.
TATTGTCCATGATGCTCTTGATAAACATGTTAAAAGTTGGCGTAAAAATAAGGTTGCTTTTATATTTGAAGGCGAACCTGGTGATGTAAAAAAGTATACCTACAACGATTTATATATTGAAGTTAATAAACTTGCAAATGCTCTAAAAAAAATTGGTATTAAAAAGGGTGATCGTGTTGGCATTTATTTACCAATGATTCCAGAACTACCTATTGCAATGCTTGCTTGTGCAAAGATTGGAGCCATTCATTCAGTTGTTTTTTCTGGATTTAGTTCTTATGCTTTTAGAGATAGAGTTAATGATTGTAAAGCAAAGGTTGTTATCACATGTGATGGTTTTTGGCGAAGAGGAAGAAAGGTTTATCTTAAAGAACAATCTGATATTGCTCTTGAAAAAGCACCAAGCGTAAAAAACGTAATTGTTGTTAAAAGAACTGGAGATGGTATTCCTTTTACAGCTGGAAGAGATGTCTGGTGGCACGATCTTGTTTTTGGTTCTTTAAAGGAATGTGAAACAGAAAAACTTGATGCAAACGAACCATTATTCTTTTTATATACCTCTGGAACTACTGGAAAACCAAAGGGTATAATTCATGCGCATGGTGGATATGCTGTTGGAACTGCTTACACTTTAAAATGGGTATTTGACATGAAAGATGAGGATATCTGGTGGTGTGCCGCTGATATCGGTTGGATTACTGGTCACTCCTACATAGTATATGCCCCCTTAATTCTTGGAGCAACTTCTATTCTTTATGAGGGTGCACCAAACTACCCACAACCAGATAGATGGTGGGAAATTATTGAAAAATATAATGTTACTCAACTATATACTTCTCCAACAAGTATCCGACTTTTTATGAAATATGGAGAAGATTGGGTTAAAAAACATGATCTATCAACTCTTAGAATTCTTGGCTCTGTTGGCGAACCAATAAACCCTGAGGCGTGGATTTGGTACTATAAAAATATCGGTAATGAAAAATGCCAGATAATGGATACATGGTGGCAAACAGAAACTGGTCATTTTGTTATATCACCTCTTCCGTTAACTCCATTAAAGCCTGGTTCTGCAACTAGACCTCTTCCAGGTCTTGCAGCAGATGTATTAAATGAAAAAGGTGAGCCTATTCAGAATGCTGGAGGGAACTTGGTAATTACTCATCCATGGCCAGGTATGTTACGGGGAATTTATAAGAATCCAGAGAGATATAAAAATACATATTGGAGTAAATTTGAGGGCCTTTATCTTGCAGGAGATGTGACTCGTAAAGATAAAGATAATTACTTCTGGATCCAGGGAAGAGCTGATGATGTATTAAATGTCTCAGGTCATAGAATTGGAAACTCAGAAATAGAATCTGCTCTTGTCAGTCATCCAATGGTTGCTGAAGCAGCAGTCATTGGCAAACCTCATGATTTAAAGGGAGAATCAATAACATCCTATGTTGTTCTTAAGGGTGGCACTAATCCATCTGATAATCTCCGAAATGAGCTCCGCGAGCACGTTGGTAAAGAGATGGGTAAAATTGCACGTCCAGATGAAATATGGTTTGTAACAGATGTTCCAAAGACACGATCTGGTAAGATTATGAGAAGGGTTATTAGGTCAAAGGCCCTTGGTAAAGATGTTGGTGATATATCAACTCTTGCAAACCCTGAAGCTGTTGACGAAATTGCCAAAGCAAAATAAACCCTTTTTTACTTAATAACTGTTATATAATACCTAATTGTTTTACCCGCAAAAATTTTCAGGGAGGTTAATTTTAAAATAATCTTTCATGGACGGGATATATATGAATTTTAAGGATGCAGAACAAGGTGTAGTTGAACTTATTAGAAAAGCAGAAAATGAACTACCTGAGGATGTAATTAAGTCTTTAAAAAAAGCCTATAATATCGAAAAAGGTGTTGCCAAAACACAAATAGATGCAATACTTAAAAATATAGATCTTGCAAAAAAAACAAAACGTCCGATGTGTCAAGATACTGGTATTCAAACTTTTTTTGTTAAAGTTGGAATTGATTATCCACATGTCAATAAATTAAATGATATTATTTTAAATGGCGTTAAAAAAGCAACAAAAGAAATTCCACTTCGCCCTAATACTGTTGATCCAATTACTGGAGTTAATCATAAAGATAATACAGGGGATTTTATCCCATATATTACATGGGAATTCACTACTGGTAGTGATGTTTATATTACAGCCCTGCCAAAAGGTGGTGGAAGTGAAAATATGAGCAAGCTAGGTATGCTCAAACCTGGTGTTGGAATAGAAGGTGTTAAAGATTTTATTGTTGAGGAAATGATAAAAGCTGCTGGAAATCCTTGTCCACCGACAGTTGTAGGTGTTGGTATTGGAGGAGGTGCAGATCTAGCATTAAAATTAGGAAAAAAAGCACTTCTCAGACCTGTTGGAAACAGACATAAGGATAAAAAAATTGCAGAAATAGAAAAAGAATTAATCAATAGAATCAATGCTAGTGGTATAGGTCCGATGGGCCTTGGTGGGAAAACTACTGTTCTTGATGTTCATATTGAAAAAGCACATAGACATCCAGCAAGTCTACCTGTTGGCATTGCTGTTCAATGTTGGGCTGATAGAAGAGCACATATGATAATTCATAAAAATGGAACTTGGGAGGTGAAATAGATGGAGTATCATTTTAATCTTCCAGCTAGTAAAGAAGAAATAAAAAAGCTACATATTGGCGATATTATTTATGTTACAGGTAAGATTTTCACTGCTCGTGATGAGGCGCATCATATGATGCTTGAAAAAAACAAAATCCCCTTCAATCCTTCTGAAATGGCACTTTTTCATTGTGGTCCCTTAATGAAAAAAGAAAAGGGAAAATGGCAGGTAGTTTCAGCTGGTCCAACAACAAGTAGTCGTATGGAAATTTTTGAAGATAATTTCATTGAAAAGTTTGATATTAAAATTATAATTGGAAAAGGTGGAATGGGAGAAAGAACTGAAAAGGCTTTAAAAAAATTTACTGGAGTTTATACAGCTTATACTGGCGGTGCAGGTGCACTTGCAGCTGAAAATGTTGAAGAGGTATTAGGAGTTTATTGGCTTGAGCAATTAGGTATGCCTGAAGCTGCTTGGATATTTAAGGTCAAAGAATTTGGTCCCTTGGTTGTTGCAATTGATTCTCATGGAAAATCTATTTATAAGGAACTTAAAAAATGGTAAATATTGGTGGTATGTTGAATATTGATCTATCAATTGATACAAAGGAAGTAGCAATTATTATTAATGATTTTATTAAAACTTATGTTAAAAACTCCAAGTGTAAAGGTGTTGTTATTGGTTTATCTGGTGGTGTTGATTCAGCAGTTGCAGCTGTTCTTTGTAAGCAAGCTTTAGGCAAAAAAAATACCATATGCCTTTTTTTACCTGATGAGTCTACTCCTGAGTCAGATTATAAACATTACAAGTTAATTTCTAAAAAATTTGATCTTTTTTGTATTGAAAAAGATATTACCAAAATTGTTAAGGAAATATCTGAAAATTGTTTGATAAAACCTGATAAATTAGTTCTTGCAAACATTAAGGCAAGGGCAAGAATGATACTTCTTTTTGAATATGCAAATATAAAAAACTTACTTGTTTGTGGAACTTCAAATAAATCAGAAATGCTTGTCGGCTATTTTACCAAATATGGTGATGGCGGTGTTGATATTATGCCTATTGGTGATTTATATAAAACTCAAGTTTGGCAGCTAGCAAGATTTTTAAAAATCCCCGAGAAAATAATTTCAAAACCACCGACTGCAGGGCTGTGGAAAGGTCAGTTTGATGAGCAAGAACTTAAACTAAGTTATGATAAACTTGATAAGGTCTTAGCAGGCCTGGAAAGAAAAATTGATCATCGCGAAATAGCAAAAATTGCAGGTGTTAAAAAATCTGATGTAGAGAGAGTTAAACAAATGAGAATTAAGTCCCAGCATAAGCGAAGAGCTGCAATCATTCCCAAGGTTGGTTTGAGAACTCCTGGTTATGATTGGCGTTCACCAATAGTTGTAGGATAATTTTAAAATTATAAAATAGCCAAATTATACGTAATTTCTATTTGTATAGTGCTAATTATTATATTTTTTATATAAATTTCTCTAAAAATATACAAAAATTTATTAATAAAAGTGCTACTAATACTATATAATGCTAAATATAATAAAAAAGCAAATGTTTACCATCATTTCAATTTTAATAAGTATTATTTTTATTTCTGGAAATACACTTTCTTCAATTCAAGTTATAGATAATGAAATTATGATATTTGATGATTATTTAAAAACATCAATTATCGTTCAAGCTAAAGAAGATTTAAACAAGATTAATATTTTGTATCCTCTGTCATCAATTCCTGCTTTAATAGAAAAAAATGATTATTTGAAAATCAATTTTAAATCTGATATTATTGATAGAGTTTTTGCTTATATTACAACTGCCTTTGAACCGGTGGTAGATGAAATTTGGTTGGATTTTCAAAGTATCATAGATAAAAATTCATATCGGCAGGCTTTATTTTCAATACCAAATTATACCCCTGAAGAGCTTTATAATCTTACAGTTATTATTGAAAAAAATGGTGAATTTTATTCTTGTTCTCGTCCAAGATCAGTAAGTATTTATAATGAAATTGGAAATGATTTTACTATTGTGCATGTTGCTGATTTACACGTTGGCGACCCTAGAGGATTTTTAGAAAATGTAGATGAAACAATTGGTTCTAAATCGATAAAAAGGTGTATTAGTGAAATAAATCTTTTACATCCTGACCTTGTTTTAATATCAGGTGATTTAGTATTTGGCCAACTATATCCATTTGAATATTGCCTGGAATATAAAAAATGCTATGAACTAATTCAACTCTTTGACGTTCCAACCTTTTTAATTCCAGGTAATCATGATGGTTATTATAAATTTAAAGAAGATAGTTTAGAATTTTGGAAATATTATTTCGGACCACTTTATTATTCATTTGATTTTGGAAATTATCACTTTATTGGAGTTAATTCCTATGATTGGCCAGATATTTTTCGTCTTTGTGTATCCTTTATTTCCTTGAATTGGGGTGGAAGCATTCAAGATGAGCAGCTAAATTGGATTGAAGAGGATTTGGATAATGCAAATGCAAATCTCACCTTTATGTTTATTCATCACAATCCATTGTGGGATACTAGAAATAATTCACTATTACTGATGAGATATAAAAATAGAAATAAATTACTTAATTTAATTGATGAAAATAATGTAAGCATGGTTCTTGCTGGCCATATTCATAGAGATACTGTAAATAATGAATATGGGACAATTTTTGTTACAACTACTACACCTGAAAGTAATGTTAGAAAAAAAGATGGTTACTGGGGTTATAGATTAATTGAAATAAAAAATGGCAGTATTGTATCCTACAATTATAAAGAACCAAAATATTCAATTCCAACCTATAAATTAAAAAATGAGTATATTGGCAACTTCAAATCAAAAATAACAAATGACCTTGAGATGGCTGTTAAAATTTTATTAAAATTTTCTGTTCCTCGGGGTAAATATGAAGCTAAGAATGGAACTATTACAATGATAAGAAGTAATAACTTTATGCAGGAAATTTATGTTGAAGCAGAAGTTACTGCCGAGAGTAGTTTAGAAATAGAGCTTATACCAACCTACTAAATACAAATTTAAAACCTGTTATTTTTTCATAAGCATCTTGATATTTCTTCTGAGTTTCAGAAACAACTTTATCTGGAAGGTGTGGAGGAGATGAATTTTTATCCCATCCTGTTGAAGTTAAATAGTCTCTGACATATTGTTTATCAAAGCTTGGTTGAGATTTACCTGGTTCATATAAATCAACAGGCCAAAAGCGAGATGAATCTGGTGTTAACACTTCATCAACAAGAATTATATCATTTCCAATTTTACCAAATTCAAACTTTGTATCTGCAATAATAATACCTTTTTTTCTTGCATATTTTTCCCCGTCAATATATATTTTAATAGATAGCTCTTTGATTTTTTCAGCGTCTTTTTGACCAATTATTTCCTTCATCTTATCAAATGAAATGTTAATGTCATGACCTGATTCAACCTTTATTGAAGGAGTAAAAAGTGGGTCATCAAATTTATCTGATTGCTTTAATCCACCAGGAAGTTTAATTCCACAAATTGATCTATCTTTTTGGTAAGATTTCCAAGCTGATCCAGAAATGTAACCTCGAACAATACACTCAATCGGATAAACATTTGCTTTTTTCACAAGCATACTTCTACCCTTTAAAATATCTTCAAATGATCTAATTTCGGTAGGAAAATCAGATATTTCAGTAGAAATAACCTGATTGTTAACGGTATTTTTAAAAAAATCAAACCAAAACTTTGAAATCTGTGTTAAAAAAATTCCTTTATATGGAATTGGCTCATGAAGCACGTAGTCAAAAGCAGAGATTCTATCTGTTACAATTAGTAGCAGTTTATCATTTAATTCATAAACATCTCGCACTTTTCCTTTTTTAAAGATTTTTAATGGCAATTCTGTCTTAGTTACAACATTCAAAGTTTCCTCTCCCCATCTTTTATAATATTTTTGCTCCTTTTTCAACGATTTTATCAGATTTTACTTCGCTTTTTTCAGAGTGTAATGTTTTACCATTATAGGTTGCTTTTTGATTATCTCCGATTATCATATTTACTTTTTTAAAATCTTCAAATTCTAAAACAGTTGCACGCTCTTTTGAAATTCCTTCTATTGTTATTTCAGTTCCAATACCTGAATCTCCAGGATCAAGTAGAGAGCATACCCCCTTAGAATCTTCAGCTGCAAGAAGCATTCCATTGGATTTAATACCTCTTATGGTTGCAGGTTTTAAATTAACAACGATTACAATATTTTTACCCTTAATTTCATCTTTAGAATAATGAGGTTTCATACCTGCAACAATTACTCTTTTACCAAGTTTCCCGAGATCCACATGGAGCAAATATAGTGTATCTGCACCAGGATGATCTTTTACATCTATTACTTTTGCTACACGTAAATCTAATTTGGAAAAAGGATCAGATTCTAAAATAAAATCCTTAGGATCTAATTTTTTAAATAACGGAACTGGTTTTTCAAGGGACGTTCCAACTTTTAACTCAGTAAATGCAACATCCCAACTTTGTGTGTAAATGTCATCTTTTTCACCTAAATTTTTCCATATTTTATCTGAAGAAAAAGGAAGATATGGTGTCATAAAAACAGCTAGCGCTTTAACAATTTTTAAACAAATGTGAATAACTGATTCACATGTTTCTTTCTCATTTTTAATAAGATTCCAAGGCTGTTTTTGATCAAAGTAAAAATTCCCGAATTGGGCAAGGTTCATAACTGTTCTTAAACCTTGCTTAAAGCTACATTTACCAATCAATTCCGAAACTTCTTTTGATGCTTCTTCAATTTTTTTAAGAGCTTTTTTATCTAAATCATCTAGCTTTCCTAAATTAGGGATTTCTACAAAGTTTTTTGAAGTAAATGTAATTACTCTATGTATAAAATTACCATAAGTCCCAACAAGTTCATCATTATTTTTTGCAATAAAATCATCCCACAACCAGTTAGTATCTTTATTTTCAGGCATATTAATAGAAAGATAATATCTGATAGCATCGACATCAAAATTTTTTAAAATATCTGGAACCCATACAGCTGTTCCTCTACTCTTAGAAAATTGTTCACCTTTTAATTTCAGGTATTCATTTGCTGGGATATCATATGGAAGATTTAACGACTTGTTATATCCCATTAAAATTGATGGCCAAATTAGGGTATGAAAGGGTATATTATCTTTTGCTAAAAAATAATAATGTTTTGTATTTTTATCCTTCCACCAATCTTCCCACTTATGTGGATTTCCAACAAGCTGTGACCATTCTTTACTTGCTGAAAGATAACCAATTACTGCATCAAACCATACATATATTCTTTTATCTTCAAAACCCTCTATTGGAATCTTTACTCCCCATTCAATATCTCTAGTAATTGCTCTATCATTAAGTCCATTTTTAAGCCAATTTTGTGTAAATTTTAAAACACTTGGCTTCCAATGATTTTTTTCTTTCATCCAATTGATTAATTTTGATTCAAATTTACTTAAGGCAAAGAATAAATGTTCACTAGTTTTTATTTCTGGTATCCCACCACAGAGTTTGCATTTAACATTTATTAATTCAGATGGATCAAGTAATTTTCCGCATTCGTCACATTGATCGCCTCTTGCTTTATCACTTTCACAATGTGGGCAAATTCCTTCAAGATATCTATCTGGTAAGAATCGATTACAATTATTACAATAAAACGCTTCAACATTTTTCTTATAAATGTCTCCATTTTTATAAAGTGTTAAAAAAATATCTTGTACAACTTCAGTGTGATTTTTTGTAGTGGTTCGTGTGAACAGATCAAAAGATATTCCCATTTGTTTCATATTTTCTGTGTGTTCTTTATTGAATTTATCTACTATTGCTTGAGGAGTTGTTTTTTCATTATCTGCAGTAATTGTTATTGGAGTTCCATGCTCATCGCTTCCGGAGACCATTAAAACAGCTTTATCTTTCATTCTATTAAATCTTGCAAAAATATCTGCGGGTAAATAACATCCTGCGATATGTCCAAGATGAAGTGAGCCATTTGCATAAGGCCAGGCAACACCAATGTATATTTTCTCCTTCATATAAGTCTCCTATGCTATATATAAGCATAACATTTAAATATGGCGCAAGACTAATAATTATTTAGTAAAAGATGTGTTTAATTGAAAAATAGCACCACTTGGGTGTGTTGATCAATTAAGATTATTCCGTATTAAATCCTTAACTAGATAATAAATATCTGATGCAAATAAATTAGAAATTTCCACCTATCAATTGTTAAGAGAACAGAGATAGTTGCTATTTTTCAATAAAAATTCAATAAGGTGATAAAAAATGGTAATTGATCCTGCAACTACAAAATATTTAATTAAGGCTTATATTAAAGCTGATGGTATAATTGAAAAATCAGATGTGGTTGGTGCAATTTTTGGCCAAACTGAGGGATTACTTGGTGATGAATTAGATTTAAGGGAGTTACAAAGATCTGCTAGAGTTGGAAGAATTGAAGTTGAACTTGAATCAAAAAATGGTAAGAGTGAAGGAACCATAACTCTTCCAACATCCTTAGATAAAGTTGAAACTGTTATTCTAGCAGCTGCTTTTGAAAGTATAGATCGTGTAGGTCCTTGTAAAGCTTTAATTTCAGCTGATCAAGTGGAAGATGTTAGAGTTGTCAGAAGAAAAAGAGTAATTGAAAGAGCAAAGGAACTATTAAATAAAGTAATGGAAGAAGGTAAAATGGAAGGGGCAAGTATCACTGATAACGTTAGACAAGCAGTTCAAGTTGAAGAAATTACAAATTTCGGCTCAGATCATTGTCCTGCGGGTCCTAATATAGATAAAAGTGATGCTATTATTTTAGTTGAAGGCAGAAGAGATGTTTTAAATTTATTGAAATATGGAATTAAAAATGTAATTGCCGTTGGTGGAACTAATATTCCCAACACCGTTATTGATCTAACTAAAGAGAGAATTTCCACAGCATTTGTCGATGGGGACAGAGGTGGTGAACTAATATTAAAAGAACTTCTTCAGACTGCAGACATAGATTTTGTTGCTCGAGCTCCGGCAACTAGAGAAGTTGAAGAAATACCTCAGAAACTTGTTATGAAAGCATTAAAAAATAAAATTCCTGCCGAACAATATGCAGAGATGTATGATTTAAAAATAGAGCGGAAAGAAGATTTAAAGGGACGCGAAAGTAAACCATCGAAAAAAGAAAAAGAAGATAAAAAAGAAGAAAAAACAAAAGTAGCATCATCTAAAAAATTAGAAAAAGAAAAGGAGAGAATTGTTACAGATAAACAAAAAAATTATGGAAAAATACTTGAAGATATATCTGGGTCTTTAAAAGCAGTATTACTTGATAAAGACGATAAGGAGATTAAGAAAATACCGGTTAGAGAATTAACCGATTCTCTAAAAAAAAGTGATGACATTGCAACAGTTGTTTTTGATGGTATTATCACACAACGTTTACTAGATATTGCAAATAGTAAAAATGTAAAGGAGATAATTGGCATTAAGCTTGGTAATGTTATTAAAATGCCAACTTCAGTTAGAGTTTTAACACGAAAAGACCTTGAATAAACCTATTTTTATTTATTTTTTTATATTTAAATATGCAGGACCCGTATCAAATTTATTATATTTAAATGTTCAATAGAAAATCATAAAAACCTCATTTATTATTTCCTTATTAATAATATTGGGTTGAGGGAAGTTTTAATAATGCAAAAAGATGAATTGATCCAACTTCATACGTTTCTGTTACAATTGAAAACACATTTGGAGGATATGGTTCAAGATAACGGAGGAATTGAATTTGATCCGTACCGTAAATTAGATGTAACACCATATCAAGTATACAAATCTAAAAGAGAGCATAAATTGGCAGTTTTTACCTTAAGTAAGGGCATAGCTGATCTATTGTCAAATAATAGTTGCCCTGGTCTAGAAAAGGTATCAAATAGACTTAAACAGATGTCAGAGCGTTTCATGACTGAAAAAGAAAAGTTGCTTATTGAATACTAAATTTCCTTTCTCATAGTATATGCACTTTCTCCATTTTGATAGAATGCACTAATTTTATTTCCTATTTTAAATCCATGTTTTTCATAAAATTTTATAGCTTTTTTATTATCAATCCGTACTTCTAATTCTACAAATTTTATTTTTTCATCAGATATTTTTTTTAGAAAATATTTTAAAAGATCCGATCCAATATTTTTATTTTGTAATGATTCAGATATTCCAATCATTAATAATTTTGCTAACTTTTCATTTAATTTAACGCCAATTATAAAACCCACTATTTTATGAGCATATTCTGCGATAATAAAGCCCTTTGGAAATGTTTCGTAGAAATAATTGAAAATACTTGGGTTGTAATGCTCTGTTAATGTTACTGATGCAAGTTTTATTACAGAAAACATGTCTGTTGGTTTAAATTGTCTTATTTCTAACACAATATGAAAATAGATTATTATAAGATAAAATATTTGTTTTAAAACCGCAATATTTATAAATCATTAATACTTTTATATAAATAATTAATATGGCGGAAGAAGTAATTTTTGTAAAATCAGATAAAGCAATACTATTAAAAAAAGCATTAGCTAAAAATCTATACTTAAAAAAAGTAGATCAATTACAAATTTCAAAAATTTTAGGCTTATCACAACCAATGATTAGTAATTATTTAAGTTCAAATGATAAAGTTCCAAAAAATATTTTAAATTTTGTTGAAAAAATAAGTGATGAAATCATTAATGGTAACTCTGCGTGTTTTCATACCTGCATATCTTTCCAAAATAAAACCATAGAAGGTCGATTTTATATTGCCCAAAAAAATGAATTGATTAGTGATGAGAAAAGTAAAATAATTGATAATCTAACTGATGCATTTCTTTTGATTAAAGATAAAAATATTAGTGGACTTATTCCTGAAGTAAAAGTTAATATTGCTATGGCAAAAGATAATGCAAAAAGCTCTGAAGATGTTGCTGCATTTCTAAATGGACTAATAATAGTTGATGATAAGGTTACATCAAATAATGGAATAAGATTTGGAAAAAGTAAACATCTATCTTCATTACTTCTTTATTTAAAAGAAAAACTTGATGTTAACGCAATTATGAATCTTGCTTATAATAAAAGTATTAAAGAAACTAGATTTAAAATAGGATTTCTAACCAAAAATTTTAAGTTGGAAAAAAATCAAGATAGTTTCGATCTTCTTATACATCAGGGAGATTTTGGTATAGAACCATGTGTGTATATTCTTGGTAAAAATGCAGTTGAAATAGTGAAAAAATTTTTAAAATTAAAGGAGGCATTAAATGGCATTAAAAGATGAAAAAATTACAAAAGCAATTGTTGAGAGATATACAAAAAAATTTATTGAAAATCTAAATCAAGATGTTATAATTGCCGGTGCTGGACCTGCAGGCCTAACAACTGCATACTATTTGGCAAAAAAAGGCTATAAAGTGTCAATTTTTGAACGAAAGCTTTCCGTTGGCGGTGGTATGTGGGGCGGTGGGATGATGTTCAATGAAATTGTTGTGGGTGAAGAAGGTAAAAAGATATTAGATGAGTTTAATATTAACTCAAAAAAATATGATGATGGTTATTACACTGCTGATTCAATTGAGGCAATTTCTACAATTTGTTCAAAAGCTGTAAAAGCAGGTGTACATATTTTTAATTGTATATCTGTTGAAGATGTAATGATAGATAAAAATGGAGTATGTGGAGCTGTAATTAATTGGAGTTCTGTCGAGCTTGCTGGTCTTCATGTTGATCCATTATCTGTAAGATCAAAATATTTAATTGAGGCAACTGGACATCAATTAGAAATTCTAAAGGTTCTTGAAAAGAAGGTGGATGGAAAGCTATTTACAAAAACAGGGAAAATTATGGGAGAAAAATCAATGAACGCTGAAGTTGGTGAAAAAACAGTTGTTGAAAATACTAAAGAAATTTACAAAAATGTTTATGTTGTTGGAATGGCAGCAAATGCTGCTTTTGGTGCAAATAGAATGGGACCAATTTTTGGTGGTATGCTTGTATCAGGTAAAAAATTAGCAGAAATTCTCATCAAAAAACTTGAGGGAGAAAAAAGAAAAAAAGAGATGATTGAAATTGAATAAATTAAATGATATTGACTTTTACCTTGTAACTGATTCGGTTTTAAGTAAGAATGGAATTTTTTCTGATGTTGAAAATGCACTAAAAGCAGGTTGTAAAATAGTTCAGTATAGAGAAAAGAAAAAAAGTACAAAAACAATGATTAATGAAGCGAAGAAAATTAAAAAGATGTGTAGAAATAATGCACTTTTTTTGGTAAATGATAGAGTAGATGTTTCTTTTTCTGTAAATGCTGATGGAATTCACATTGGTCAGGATGATATTCCTTATAAATCTGCAAGAAAGCTTCTTGGAAAAGATAAAATTATCGGGCTTACTGTTCATAATTTGGATGAAGCAATTAAAGCCGAAAGTCTAGGTGTTGATTATGTGGGTGTTGCTCCTATTTTTAATACAGATACAAAAGAGGACTTAAAGACACCCTGTGGTGTAGATATGATCAAAAAAATTCGAAGAAGAATAAAAGTTCCCATTGTTGCTGTTGGTGGAATCAATAAAAATAATTTAAAGGATGTAATTGAAGCAGGAGCAGATTCTGTTGTATCGATAAGTCCTGTTATTGGTTCTAGTAATGTTTATTCTGAAATTATCGATTTTATTAGAATTATAAAGGAGAATAGAAAGATATGACTCAACTAAAAAGTGCAAGAGCAAATAAAGTTACAAATGAAATGAATATTGTTGCAGAAAAGGAAGGAATTGATGTAGAACTATTAGTTAAAAAAATTGTTGGTGGTAGAGTTGTAATTCCAGCATCAAGACTTCATAAAAATTTAGCACCTATTGGTATAGGTGAAGGTTTAAAAATTAAGGTAAATGCAAATATTGGTTCATCTCCAGATAAGGCAGATCTAAATTATGAACTTGAAAAATTAAAGGCGTGTATTGATGCAAAAGCCGATACTGTAATGGACTTAAGTACGGGAGGAGATATTGATTTAATCCGACGTGAAATCATTAAAAATAGTAATATTCCTGTTGGAACAGTTCCTATTTATCAAGCTGCCTGTAATGTCGAAAATGTAATTGATTTAAGTGAAGGTGATTTTATTGATGGTATTAGAAAACACATAGAAGATGGTGTTGATTTTATAACAATTCATGCAGGTCTATTAAAAGGATTTGTTCCTTATATTAAAGATAGATTAATGGGTGCTGTTAGTAGAGGAGGGGCGTTAACTCTAAGGTGGATGATGCATCACAATAAAGAAAATCCTCTGTTTACTAATTTTGATAAAATATTAAATCTAGCAAAAAAATATGATGTAACATTAAGCTTGGGTGATGGACTAAGACCCGGATGTCTTAAGGATGCAACTGATAAGGCTCAACTGTCAGAATTAAAGGTGCTTGGTGATTTAACAAAAAAAGCATGGGACCAAGATGTTCAGGTTATGATCGAAGGTCCTGGTCATATTCCACTTCATGAAATTGAAAAAAATATCAAACTTGAAAAAGAAATTTGTCATAATGCACCTTTCTATGTTCTTGGCCCAATTGTAACTGATATTGCACCAGGTTATGATCATATAACAAGTGCGATTGGTGGTTGCCTTGCAGCTTTCTATGGTGCAGATTTTTTATGTTATGTTACTCCTGCTGAGCACCTGGGACTTCCCAATGTTGAAGAAGTTCGTGAAGGTGTAATCGCCTCTAGAATTGCTGCCCATGCAGCTGATATTGCACGAAATTTAAAGGGAGCAATTGACTGGGATAATGAGATGAGTACTGCTCGGTCAAACCTTGATTGGAAAAAGATGATTGAGCTGTCTATTAATCCTCAGCTAGCAAATGAAATTCGTCAGAGATGTACAGATATTGATGAAGATGTATGTTCGATGTGTGGTAAATTTTGTTCTATAAAAACAAGTAAACGAGCAATAAAATGAAAATTAAAGATATTGGTGAGTTCGGTTTAATTGAGAAAATTTCAAAAAAACCAAGAAATAAAGATATTTTAGTTGGAATTGGTGACGATGCAGCTGTAATCAAACAAGAAAGAGGCTTACAGGTTTTGACTACCGACTGTCTTGTGGAAGGTGATCATTTTAGAAGGGAATGGTTTTCACCTGAGCAAATTGGTATGAAGGCAATAGAAATCAATGTATCAGATGTTGCTGCAATGGGTGGACAGCCAAAATACGTTTTAGTTTCACTAGCTTTACCTCGAAATCTTGATGTCAAGTTTGTTGAAGATATGTATTCAGGAATGTGGAAAACCTGCGATGAATATGGTATTGAGATAATTGGCGGAAATATGACTCATTGTGAAAATATTGTTATTTCTATTACTTTGACTGGATTTGTAAATAAGAATTATCTTTCTTTGAGAACCGGAGCAAAACCAGGTGATTTTATTTTTGTTTCAAGTTATTTAGGTAATGGACGTGCAGGTCTTAGATTATTTCAGGAAAATATTAAAGATTTTAAAAAAGTAAAAATGGGATATCTTAAGCCAAAGGCTCAGTTAGATTTTGCATTAAAAATCGCACCTTATGTAAATGCAATGATTGATGTATCAGATGGCCTTGCTCCTGAAATGCACCATATTTGTAATAACAGTAATTGTGGAGCAATTATTTACAAAGAAAAAATTCCAATTGATAATGATGTTAGAACAGTTGCAAGAGTGCTTAGTGAAGATGAATATGATTATGCGCTCTATGGTGGAGAAGATTTTGCTATAGTTTATACTGTTTCAAAAGATAATCTGAAAAAAATAAAAGGTTTTTTAATTGGAGAAGTAACTAAAGATAAAAATGTTAATTTGAAACAAAAAGATAAATTAATAAGATTAAGAGATAGAGGATATGATCATTTTATCACACCTATTTCTGCCCTGCAGGCTCTCTAAGGTTGCTAAATATTGATTGTTAAATTTAACCTATTTAATGAAAAAATAAAAGAGATTTTAAGGAGAATTTATAGCCCAAGTAAGTTGAATAGTATGGCAAATCGATTTGAAATTTGCTGTAATAATTGTAGGAAAAACGTGTTTGTAGTTCTAATTCTAGGTGTTTTAATTTTAACAGGTATTATATCAAAGTCATTGATATTATCCATATTTATTATTTTTACTTCTCCAAAAAACTCTTGATTTTGTTGATCAGGTGCCACAATTTCTACTTCAACAGTAAATGCTCCAAACTCAGGAGTTAGATCCTCTCCGTAAGATGGAGAAAACGTCCATGCACACCAAATTGGACATTCAATGATCTCCCAATCAAGCAATGAATCTGGATCACCAATGTTCCAAATATCAATTGTAGTTTTTATTATCTCACCTGCATTTACATTATTCCATTGCAAGTATCCTGAGCAAGTTAAATCGGGTATTGGAGGAGGTTCACAATCAAAAATAATAACGCTGAAAGCATCAATACCTGCTTCAACAACTGATCCTGCATTGAGATCAGATGCTTCAAAACGTACTTTAACCTCACTAGTTGGTGTGACAAAATCTCCAATCATAAAGCTTTTTTCTTTCCATCCTGAAGTAGTTTCAGGTCCAATTATTTCTACCAAATTCCACTCTTCACCATCATCATTTGATACATAAACTTTGAAGAGATCATTATTTGGGTCATTTCCATAGTTATTGGTATACCACAGGCTATAGTCAATTTTTGCATTATCAATACCACTTAGATCAATGGTTGGTGAAATCAACCACGTGATTCCATCGTCGATATCAGAATCACCGTATCTATTATCAGTGAGATAGCACTGTCCTGAACCATCGTAATCAGTTGGTGGATCACCACGAACGCCACCGCCAACAGGCGCTCCTCGTTCCCAAGCACCAGTGGAAAGATATGGGTCGTTTTCCACTGTCCAACCAAGATCAGTCTCGAAATTATCTAATATTTTTATTTCAATATCATAAGCAAAAACAGTATTGTAAACCTCTTCTGGTGCTCCTATTGGCCAGAACTGGGTTTGCCCATCAGTGGTTTCAGCGGTAAAGTAAAAGGAAACTTGATTTTGACAATCACCTCCTGGAAAAGCGGCTTCGTAGACATTGGATTCTGTCTCGGTCATTGGAATTTCTTCCCAACCAGAGCCATCGTTAAAGTGCAAAACCCCAGTA
The DNA here is from genome assembly GCA_964346655.1 of uncultured Thermoplasmatales archaeon. Taxonomy (GTDB): domain Archaea; phylum Thermoplasmatota; class E2; order DHVEG-1; family DHVEG-1; genus CAYFVP01. The sequence continues at coordinate 8,174 of CAYFVP010000110.1, read as the reverse complement.
CCAGGTTCTGGGTTACCTGTAACACCTTTCACGATAACTTGTGCTGTGGTTTTACCAGATGGAAAGATTATTTTGGGAAGTCCATCAGGGAATTCAAAAGCAAGCAGAGCCAATTCAGGTGCATCCATATTGTGTGCACCGAACCCTTCTGCAATTTCCCAGTAATGTGGTGTTCCGTCATAGATATTACCGTTGTCATCATCAAGAACCAAGTAATCTATAGTTATACTTGGTGTAATCGAACTACCGGTATGCAATAACATTGCATTAATTGCAAGGTTGCTGATAATTTCAAGATAAGTAGAAGGATAATTACTTTTCAATTCGTTACGAGTATCCCAAACACAACCTGAAAGCAGTTGTCCACAATAATGAATTTCTCCACCGCATGGGTATTGTAAATCATTATCAGCATCTCTAAGAGGTGAATCACAGTTTCCAAAGAATCCCCAGCCGGTTCCTGAATCATCTGTGATTAGTACGCCCATCACATCCCCCATACCTTCACCATATTGACCTTGTCCGCTGCCAGCCATCGCTACAAGATGGTGACCATATTCATGGTGGACAACAGTTGAAAAGGCAGTATTAGGGCATTGTCCTCCTGCCCTATAAAAGTTAATCGAGTTGCCATCATAGTAAGCATTGCAATTATCGTTTATATTAACGTTTACTGGGAACTCATTTTGCTGAAGACCTGGATAATCTGGATTATATATGAGTGTGAAATCACGGACTATATTTGATTGGAAGTATCCATTAACCTCAGCTCGTACATACTCGTCACTGTTCGCGCCATTATGTAAAAAATCAGCTGGTCCTGGTGGTGTTACTTTCTTGGTTAATACTGTATCAGGGCCTGCTTGATTGGAAACCTTGAACCATTTACCCCAAAGTCGGGATTCAACTGTTACCTGGGAAGAACCTGGGTTGGAAATTGTGAAATCCCCATTTTCATCGGCATATGCAACTGTATCACCTATATTTACTCTAGCCCACATTAAATCCTCTGCAATTTCGCTCTCACATATATCTGCACCTTTATCTTCCGTTGCCCTGCCACGTACATTTCCGTAAACATTCACGAAAATTATTAGATTTTCAATATATAAGATATCACCAGTTTCTGCATCAGCAACAAACAAGTATTTCTCTGGAGAGCTATCGCCACTTTGATATCCATTATCACCGATGAAACTATAAGCCAATTTCGGCTGAACAATCATATCATTTAAGCCAGCCCATATTATTAACTCTGGTTGTGTAAAATGAACCAGACTCGGCTTTATCATCAAAGCATTATTAATTCCCTTCTCAGGGTTTATTTTGTCCTGTTCGATATTTGGTGTGAAATCGCCAAGATCTCGGACATCAACTGAGGCTGAAACCATTGGGTATCCATCCTCATTTTTTAACAATAATATAAGTCGAGAACCAAAGACACGAATATTATCTTTATATTGTTCATAATTAACACTCATAAACTTGTATTCGCCAGTATCACGATTATACATAATAGGTTGGAAATGTTGATTATCTAAATCTGTTGGATCTATACCAAACAGATGAGCATTGTTCTGAAGAAAGATCTCAGCACTTTCTTCAGGGGTTTGACCAAACGAAAATGCTTCACCATACAGACGTTTAATTTGTCCTTCACGTCTGTATGCACTAACTCGAGCAGTTATACCACTAATCTGAATTTGTGAGTACTCCTCATTTAAAGACTTTGTATTCTCATACTCGTCGTTTGTGCTAGATGTTTCATATACTAACGGAAAATCATCAAAAATAAAATTATCAGCAAGTTCGTAAACAATATAATTACGCTCCCTAAGAATATAAGATGCCTGAGTTTTAAGCGCATTGTTTTCTGAATAAATAATTAGATTCTCATAATCCTTAAACATCTTTTCTATACAACTTCCACATTCAAGATCTAACATTGTAACTGGGACAACTCCGTTAATATGACTAGTAATATAATTTTCTTGAACATATAACAAAATAGCCTTCTGAGTTCTAATCATTTCTTGAGCTTGTTCAGAAGATATCATATATTCGGGGATTGAATCTGGCTCTTGTCTAATATTTTCATTTTCTATCTTTTTACTGATGCCAGGTACATTTCCAACAACAAAGGTTGCTCCAAAAAGTAGAATTATTGTACCTAACACCAAGCTTTTTCTAAAAAAATTGTAATTCATCATTTATTACCTCCACATATTTAGGAATACACTTAACGAGTGTTAATTTATAAGTTTTGTGATTCAAAAAATTTTAATAAAATAATAGTAAGATCATTATTTACTCATTTAAAATTCAATAATCTTTCCAAAAATTGAAATAATTAGCTTGATACAATAAATTTATCATATGTAAATTTCAAAAATAGTAATAAGAAAAACAACAATTGGTACACAAACAATAGTTGTCCAAGTAACTGAATGAGCAGTAGATTTTTTATCAATACCATATGGATGAAGAAATATATTTGTACTTGTTATTGGTAAAAATGTATTTATTATAATTACTGCAAACCATGCAATAGGTATAATACTAAACGCATACAATGTTGTAAAAATTAATGCAATTATCAGAGGAGTGATAATTACTGTTAGTAAAAAAATGCTTCTAACCCAACTCCAATGTTCTTCCTTTTCTTCAGATTTATCAATTCCTATTAATTTTTTTATTTCTGAAATTTTTAGGTCTCTCGGATGAATACTTGCACCTACATAATATAAAGCTGCAGGAATTGTTAAGACTGTGTAGAATTTAAGAATAAATCCGATTTCTCCAAAATCAGCTGTTGTAATATTTGTATTTAAATTAAGAGCAATTGCACTAATTACAAAAGCAATTAAGTACCAAGGATAAAGCTTTAAAAACCAAGGTAAAACTTTGATATGTTCCTCCTTTGTTTTTTTTGATTCTCTTTCATGCATTTTTGAAAGAATATAGGGAATTACTGCAAATAATGCAATACCTACTAAAGCTATCATAATGCCTGCTTCAATTGGCCAATATGCCATCATGGCACTACCAACAAATGCAGAGCTTCTTCCCTGATTTGTAAGCATTGTTTTAATAAAAAGATTCTTTTTTGAGTTTTTCAATTTGTTTTTGCTAGCAATATATCTTGCATAATAATATGCAATAATATACATAAGAGAAATAACTGCAAAAACTATAATTACAAAAGTAACTTGTCCAGGTTCAAATAAATCTAAAAAAATTCTAAAAACCAATAATGGTATGAAAAAGTAAAGAAGCACTAAACCAATTTTATTCATTACCCTATCTACTTTATTTCTACCAAATATCTTCCCAATAACCGTGGTTACAATAAATCCAACAAGTATCCATGGAAGGGTATAAAGTCCAGAGATATATGGTAATATATCTTTTAATATATCTATCATTATCGCTTAACCTCAAAACTAACGCTCAATGACTCTTACTGCTTTTCCGATACTTCTTGGAATTGTCTTGGGTTCTAAAATTTTTACAGGTATATGAAGGTTTAAAACACTGAAAATTTCTTCTTCAGCTTCTTTTTCTAAATCATCAATTTTACCTTCTTTCCATCTCTTTACAGTTGCCTCAACCTCAACAGAAAGAGAAATTATATCACCCTTTTTGGTTTTAATAATCTGATAATTATTACTAATATCTTTAACTTGCATGAGCGCTGCTTCGATTTGAGAAGGAAATACAATAACACCTTTTACTTTCATCATATCATCGCTTCTGCCCTTTATACGAGATTGTATAGGGAGTGTTCTTCCGCATTCACATTCATCTTCATAGTATACAGCAAGATCCCTTGTCCTAAAACGTATAACAGGAAAAGCTTCCTTTGTAAGTGTTGTAAAAACAAGTTCTCCTTCTTTACCAGGTGGAAGTGTTTCACCAGTATCAGGATTTATAACTTCAGGAAAAAAATGATCGGCATTGATATGCAATTTTTTATACATACATTCAGAAACTACACCCGGTCCAATAATTTCAGTTAGACCGTAATGCTCATGGGCAACAATTCCCCAGCGCTTTTCAACATTTTTCCTCATTTCCTCACTCCATGCTTCAGCACCAAAGCAACCAAGCCTTAAATTAAAATCCTTTAAAGGATTAAGACCCATAAACTCTGCAGTTTCAGCCATATATAATGAATAAGAAGGAGTACAAACAAGTGCTGTTGCGCTAAAATCTTTCATAATAGTAATTTGTCTCTTTGTATTACCAGAACTTATTGTGATTACCATAGCTCCTATCTTTTGTGCACCTTTTTCAAAGCCATGAGCACCTGTAAAAAGTCCATAACCGTACGCATTTTGCATAATATCGTTTTTCCTAAGTCCATTAGCCCAGAGAGATCGAGCCATTACTTCTGTCCACAGCTCTACATCATTTCTTGTATATGGTCCAACAACAGGTTTTCCAGTTGTTCCAGATGAGGCATGCACTTCTACAATATCATCTACTTCAGTACACACAAGACCAAAAGGATAAAAATTACGTAAATCCTGTTTTGTTAAAAAAGGGATTTTTTCTATGTCCTTTAATGTTTTAATACTATTAGATTCAATTTTTGCTACTTTGAGTCTATCACGATAAAATCTGTTGTTTTTATAGATATAATCGATAATCTTTTTTAATCTTTTTAACTGTAATTCTTTTAAATCTTTTAGTGGCATAGATTCAATCTTATTGTCCCAAAATTGTTCAGTCATAATTGACCTCCCTTAATTCAGCCCCTGAATAAGCTAATCTAATATAAGAATTATGTGAATTTCAAGAGAAACGGTTTTAATAATGTTTGTAATTCCAGAAGAGAGTTATTTGGAATAAGATAACATGAAAATTGTAGTTCTTGGAGCAGGCATGATGGGAAAAGCATTGGCTTATGATTTAATTAAATATTCAAATTTTGATAATGTTGCTATTGCAGACAAAGATAAAAACACACTTCAATCTACTAAAAAATTTCTTAATAAAATAGATATTCATAACATTAATATTGAAAAATCAAACAATGTAAGAGCTCTTTTTCGAAAATATGATTTGGCAATTTCTGCAGTTCCATATAAATTCAACTATATACTTGCAAAAATAGCAATTGAAACAAACACACATTTCCTCGATCTTGGGGGTAACAATGATATTGTAGAAAAAGAAAGAAGTTTATTTGATATTGCCAGAAAAAAAGGTATTATAATTATACATGACTGCGGCCTTGCACCAGGGTTATCATCAGTCATTGTGCGGGACATCGTCGAACAGATGGAGTCTATTGAATATGTAAAAATCAGAGTTGGGGGTCTTCCAATAAATCCAATACCTCCTTTTAATTATCAGATTGTTTTTTCACCAAATGGCCTAATAAATGAATATGTTGAAGATACAATTGTTCTTAATAATGGTAATATTGTTAAGAAGAAATCGATGACTGAGTTGGAAACAATTGTTTTTCCAAAGCCTTTTGGTGCAATGGAAGCCTTTCTTACTTCAGGAGGTTGCTCGACACTTCCATATACGTATAAAGATAAGATAGGATTTTTAGACTTTAAAACAGTACGATATCCTGGTCATTGTAAAATGTTTAAACTTCTCTTGGATCTAGGACTGGGAAGTGAAAAACCAATAAAAATTGGAGAAAATTTTGTTATCCCGCGAGATATGTTGACTTCACTTCTTATAAAATATTTACCAGTAAATGAAAAGGATGTTGTTCTTCTAAAGGTTTTAACAAATGGCATCAAAAATGGAAATAAAGTAGATTTAGAATACACAATGATTGATTATTTTGATGAAAAAAATAATATAACTTCTATGATGCGTACAACAAGCTATCCAACCTCAATTATTGCCCAAATGATAGGCCAAGGTATTATTATTGAGCCTGGTGTATTTGGTTGTGAAGAAATTGTTCCTTGTTCTTTATTTTTCAAGGAACTTAAAAAACGAAAAATCAAAATACTAAAGGAAATTAAATGAATATTGAAAGGGATTTTTTGGAAGGTAAAAAAAGTGCACTTATAAAACTAGAAAAAGCATGTAATAAAGACGAAATTGATCCAGGAATTTTACCAATAATTAAAATAATAAATGAATCTGAAAAATATTTCACTTCTAGTAGTTGTTTTGGAAGAACTGTTTTATTGGAAATTCCAAGCATTGGTGATAAACAAAATGCAAAATTTCTTGGTAAATGGCATAGAAAAATCGATTTTAGTGAAATAATCAAATCATTAAAAAATGCAAAATCAGGTCAAATATGGCTGCTTTCACAATCACCTGTAATTCATATTACAGCAAAAACTGCTGAAGCAGCTGATAAATTACTAAAAATTGCGGTTTCTTGTGGTTTTAAACATTCTGGATTGAAATCATTTGGTAAAAAAAATGTTGTAGAGGTATGTAGCACAGAACGTCTTGATGCACCAATTGGGGAAAATGGAAAATTATATTGTAAAGATAACCATTTGCGTCTTTTAGTAAATATTTCAAATGAAATTATTGAAAAATCAACTATAAAACTTAAAAAATTTGAAGAAAAATTAAAAGATATATAATCAATTTTTTATAATCCTGAGAACAAATTCAAGCAATATTTAATTTATATCGTTGTACATTCCAACGATAGACTTGATTAAATTCTAAATCATATTTATATTTATAATATATGAGAAAAATAAGAATATCATAGAAGAAAAAAATATTTTTTCTCTTTAATCCCTCTTTCAAATATCTCTTCATTTGCCATAGTGAGATTTTTTTGGCAAAATTATTTAATTGCTTTTTAGAAATATATACTGTTTTATCAACTGACGGCATTCCATTTTCTTCAAATTTCATATCTTTTTTGATGATGCGCTCTTTTTCGCAGATTTTTTTTATTTTAGTACCAGGAAAAGGATAAAGCTTTGCAAAAAAAATCTGATCACCTTGAGATTTTTGAGCAAGTTTTAGGCTTTCTTCCATCATATCAAGTGTTTCAAATGGTGCACCAATAATAAAATCTAAACGAAGTTGAACACCATTTTTTTTAATAATTTTAAATGCATTGACAAGTTGCTCTTTGCTCATGGCTTTATTATAAATTTTATTTCTAATGTAATCATTACCTGATTCAACACCCATTCGAACCTCATAACATCCAGCATCCTTCATTGCTTTAATGATATCATCTGTGACTAAATTTGCTCTAACATTTGCAGTCCATTTTATTTTTTTATGAAATTTTTTATCTTTAAATTTCTTACAAAATTCAAAAACAAAATCTTTATTTAAAATAAATGTGTCATCAAAGAAATATAAATATCTTAATCCTCTATTGTAATATTTTTTTATTCTAAGATCAATTTCTTCAATAATACTATCAACACTTCTAAATCGAACATATTTTCCTATAAGATTTTTTTTAATTGCATGATTTCCACAAAAAGAACAATTATAAGGGCATCCCCTCGACCCCATAATAGGAAAATGTTTATGATTAATTATAAAGTAACGATCTAAATCAAAATCATCAAAATCTGGGAATGGAAATGAGTCTAAATTTTCAATAAGTCTTCTTTTTTCATTTTTAATTATTCTTCCATTTTTTTTAAAAACAATTCCTTTAACGGTATTACAATCAAGTGATCTGTCTAAAATTTCTTTAAGAACTTGTTCTCCTTCACCTAGACAAACAATATCAACTTCTTTATTTTTTATCACATCTTTAGGAGTTAATATAGAGTGAACACCGCCAAATATTATTTTAATGGAAAAATTTTCTTTAATAAATCTAGCAATTTCCAAAGCCTCAATATAATTGAAGCTTAGAACTGAAATACCAATTAAATCAGGTTTTTCCACAATTATTTTTTCTTTTAGATACTCATGCCAATTTTTTCTATAAAATACTAAATCTACGACCGTTGACTCATGTCTGGTTTTTTAGTTTATATAAGCTTTTAAAGTGGCAACAGATAAACAAGGCATAACGTCATAAGATCTTATGTTTGGAACAATGAGCAAAACTTTCATTTTTTCACAATCTTAATTTTAACAAAACTTTTGCAGTTTTCATATTGACTGAAGAAAACAATGCTCTTTCGATATCTTCATCAACTGATGAAACACCCATCGTTTCAATCGTTGACACCTTGAACCAATAGCTTTCA
>CAYFVP010000109.1:0-2103 GCA_964346655.1 uncultured Thermoplasmatales archaeon | reverse complement strand
TTAAAAACGATAAAATAAACATCATTATTATATGAATTTCAGAACCTTTTTTCATATTTTTTCCTTCATAAATAATTTAAATTTTTTTCTTCTAATAACTTTATTCTTAGATGATGGTCGGCAAGTAATTTCTTTAATTCCTTAATTTCTTGTTCTGCTTCTTTTAAAGCATCTAAATAATCTTTTTCACTCATTTTTATTGCTCCTTATAATTTATTAAACGGATGTTCAACATCACATTTGCCTCTATTCATTTTGAGATACTCTCTAATTTTGAAATTATCTCATCAGTATGATAATTAAATATAGATGTAAGTATGTCTCTCCAAAAATCATTCTTGATATTGAACTGTGTTTTATCAATATGATAACAATCACACCAATAATAAATCTGTTCTTGAATCTTTTTTTCTATGTCACTATCCCAATGATAATCACAACTCTTAATTACTGTAGTAATAAGATTTTGAATTTTTTGTATTTCTCTTTTTTTAGTTTTTATATATTCTACTTTATCTAAAAAATTAATTTCATTCATCTTTACATCTCCATAGAATAATCAATAATGTTAAACCAAATATTCCAACTATGATACATAGATTTTGTAAATAGTATTCACCTTGGCCAGACAAATAATCAATCATCTTTAATCAGCAATCCTTCTAATGTTTTTTTATAATCATCCATAATAGAATAATAACAATCCTTACAAACCATTCCTATACCAGCAAGACCATAATGCAACTCTTTTTCTTCACCACAAATTCTACATGTTCTTATCATTTAAGATATTCCTCTAATAGTTTGTTTATCATTTCATGATATTCATGAATGCGATATTGAGCTTCATTATTATATTTATCAATAGCTTCTTCAAGTTTACGAATAGTCCATCTGTTAATCTCTATCTGAATCATTTTTCTTTCTCATAAATTTCATCAATATTCTTCAAACAAATCTTACAATGAGGTTTCCCATCTCCTGTATCAATACCTTTATGTTTAAATTCCTTCAAATGCTTTTCAATATGCCTAACAAATACAATAGGTCTATCATTAGATTCATAAAAATAATCATCCAAATCCAATGAACCTTGATTATATTCTCTCATAATCTCTTTAACAGTTTTCATAATCTAAACGACTCCAAAAGTTCTTTACCTTTCTTAGTTAACAAAACTCTGTTAATGACCTTTGCACCTGTTGGTGTAGTTCTATGCCCTGGTTTAATTAAACCCTTAGTCCGATAACGAGAATAACGCCATTCACCACCCTTAGGCATTTGACCAGAATGTTTAACGATATTCAAGTCACTATGTATCTGTTTTATCTCAGGTAAAAACTTCCTTAATTCCTTTTCTTGTTTCTTACTTAACATAAATCAATCACCTCCTTTATTTTTTTATTCTCCCAATTTTACTTATTTTCATTTTCACATCATTTGCCTTATCAATTTCCTCCTGATTTTCTGCCTGTTGTTCAAAACATTCCCAAGCAAAATAAGGAAACTCAACATCATCAATTTTAACACCAAGATAACCATCTTTTGAAATATATAAAGACACAGGTAAACCTGCTTTAAGAGAATCATGTATTAAACTACTATACCACATCATTATTAACAATCCTCATAATATTCTTCAATACCATCAAAGAAATAAACACAGCAATAAGGACATACTTCACCATTAGGACCACACATATCTATCTCACATATACTTTCTTTATTCCCATATTTGATTTGCAATTTGTATAATCTGTTTCTTTTTATTTTCTGAAAGTTTATCCCAATTATCTGTTTTCTTATACAGATCAATTAAGATAAAACCAATTAACTCAGTATTCAACTTTAATTGCCTAATTTCTTTATCAGATACCATAATATACCTCCAAATATCAAAACAATAATCGCTAAATTCTGAATGTAAAATTCACCATGACCACTAATCAACTCTGTTATTTCCATACTCTAAACCTTGTTACCGTAATTTAATTTTATTCCAGAGAATCTCAGGAGTATCAGATTTCAATAGAGTTGAGTTTTCGAGAAGAAAAACAGAACTCAATAATGTCACCAATCCAATACTCCCTAACTCCCTCTGGT
>CAYFVP010000108.1:0-9117 GCA_964346655.1 uncultured Thermoplasmatales archaeon | reverse complement strand
AGATATGGCTAGTTATCAAATTAAAAATATTGTTCAGAAAAAAAGCCAGCAAGTTATGTTAAAAGATTTAGAATTAAGTTTTAAAGATTTTATAGATTTAAAAGACTATTGTGATCAGAAAAAAATTATTTTTTTGTCAACACCACATTCATTTGACGCAATTGATTTTTTAGAAGATTTAGTTCCAGCATATAAAATAGGTTCAGGTGATATAACAAATATTCCAACATTGAGATATATTGCTAGAAAAAATAAACCAATAATTCTTGGAACAGGAATGTCAACATTAAAAGAAGTAGAATATGCAGTTGAGGCAATTATTTCGGAAGGAAATGAAAAAATAATTGCACTACATTGTACAACAAGCTATCCCTGTCCAATAGAAGATGCAAATCTTAATGTAATAAAAACTATGAAAAATAATCTTGACTGCTTAGTTGGATATTCCGATCATACATTAGGTTCATTAGCATCAATAATTGCTGTATCATTGGGAGCTGTTGTTATTGAAAAACATTTTACAATTGATAAAAATTTACCAGGCCCCGATCATAAAGCATCATTAGAGCCAGACGAATTTGCAAATATGGTAAAAGAAATTAGAACCGTAGAAAAAGCATTAGGATGCAAAAACAAAAAGCCAACAGAAGAAGAAAAAAAAATTATGAAATTTGTAAGAAAAAGTATTGTAGCAAGAAAGGATATTGAAAATGGATCTATTATTACTAATGATATGATCATTTTCAAAAGACCTGGTATTGGAATAAAACCATATGAATTTAATAAAATCATAGGAAAAAAAGCTTTAAAGAAAATAAAAAAAGATGAAATTATTCAAATAGATATGGTTGAATAAAATGCGAAAAATTGCTGTTGTTACAGGGACAAGGGCTGAATATGGTTATTTAAAACCTTTAATGGAGGAAATTAAGAAAGATACTAATTTGGAATTAATCCCAATTGTTACAGGAATGCATCTGATGCCAGAATATGGATATTCATATAAAATTATTAAGAAAGATTTTTCTGAATCAGTAAAAATATCTATGCAACTTGAGGGCGATTCACCAAAGGATATGGCAAATTATTTGTCTAATGGTATCAAGAATTTATCAGAATATTTCAATAAGATTTTACCAGATATTGTTGTAGGTCTTGGAGATAGAAGCGAAGCACTTGCAGCAGCTCTTGCATCGCTTTATCTAAATATTGTATTTGCTCATATAAATGGAGGCGATGTATCTGGTACAACAATTGATGAATCAATAAGACATGCAATAACAAAAATTGCTCATATTCATCTTGCACATACAAAACAAAATGCAAAAAGAATAGAAAAAATGGGAGAAGAAAGAAAAAGAATTTTTATTACAGGTGCTCTTACTCTTGATACAATATTAAAAACAAAACTAAAATCAAAAAATGAATTATTTAAAAAATACAAATTAGAACCTAATAAAACAACCTTTCTTGTCTCACAACATCCAATTACAACTTTAAAAGATAGAGGACTTTCTCAAATCAAAGAACTTTTTTTGGCTTTAGATGAATTAAAAAATCAAACAATTATAATTTATCCAAATATTGATGCAGGAAGTAAACAATTTATCGATTTAATCAAGATCTATGAAAGAAAAAAATTTATTTATTCATTTAAAAATTTAACACATGAAGATTATCTGGGTTTTATGAAATACGCAGATCTTATGATTGGGAACTCAAGCAGTGGAATAATTGAAGGTCCATCATTTAAAATCCCAGTAATAAATATAGGATCAAGACAACAGGGAAGAGAGCGATCAGAAAATATAATAGATATAAAACCAATAAAAAATGAAATATTAAAGGCAATTAATTTTTCACTAACTAATAAAAATTTTAGAGCTAAATTAAATAATTGTAAAAATAAATTTGGAGATGGAAAGGCAAGTAAAAGAATTACCAAAATTCTAAAGGAAATAAAGATTGATGAAAAAATAATTCAAAAACAAATTACTTATTAAATAAAAATATAAAATTTGTTTATAAGGGGAAATAATCTAGATGAAATGGAAAATACCATTGTTTAAAATATACTGGGATAGTAGTGATATCAATGCAGTTTCTAATGTTATAAAGCGTGGTAATTACTGGGCTACAGGACCAGAGATAAAAAAATTAGAGGATGCATTAGCAAATTTTGTAAAAGTCAAATATGCTGTATCATTTAATTCTGGAACGTCAGCATTACACGCTTCTTTGATTTCTAATGGCATCAATTCTGGAGAGGTAATAGTTCCATCGTTTACATTTATATCCACTGCCAATGCAGTAGTAATTGCTGGTGCAAAACCTGTTTTTGCAGAAATAGAGAGTGATACATATGGACTTGATTCTGAAGATGTTAAAGAAAAAATTACAAAAAAAACAAAGGCAATAATTCCTGTTCATTATGCTGGTGCACCTTGTAAGGAAATAAATAGTTTAAGAGAAATAGCAGAAGACAACCATATAATTTTAATCGAAGATGCGGCAGAATCACTTGGATCAAAGATAAAAGATAAAATGGTTGGAACCTTTGGAAAATTATCAATATTTAGCTTCTGCCAAAATAAAATTATAACATCTGGAGAAGGTGGAATTGTTGTAACAAATCACAAAGAAATTTATGAAAAATTAAAGCTTCTTTGTTCACATGGAAGAGTTGAAAAAAAAGAAGAATATTTTTCAACTACCCAAGATATGGATTATATACTTCCGGGTTATAACTTTCGGATGTCAAGTATTACTGCAGCACTTGCGTTATCGCAGTTAAAAAAGATTCATAAAATAATACAATTAAGAAGGAACAAAGCAAAATATTTTAACAAAAGCCTATCAAAAATTAAGGGAATAAAAACTCCAAAAGAAATTGATAATCATTTACATATCTATCAACTTTATACAATACAATTTGAAAAGAACAATATGAGACAAAAAATACATGAATATCTTACAAATGCCGGTGTTATGTCAAAGGTTTATTTCAGTCCAGTTCATCTTAAAACGTTTTATAAAAGAAAGTTTAACTATAAAAAAGGAATGTTACCAAAAACAGAACAAATTTCAAAAAAAGTTCTTACATTACCATTATATCCAAGTATAACAAATAAAGAGATGGATTATATAATTAGTAACATAAAGAAATGTTTTTGAGTGATTAATATGGAAAAAAAACTGGAAACAATTTTTAAGAATAGAAAAATCCTGGTAACAGGTGGAACAGGTTGTATCGGTAGTGAAATAGTAAAGAATTTATTGAAATATAAACCAAATGTTGTCAGAATTTTTAGCAATGATGAAGATAATACTTTTAAAATGAAAGAAGAACTAGGAAATTCTCATACACGATTTTTGATAGGTGATATTAGAGATAAAGAACGACTTATTGTTGCAATGGAAGATATCGATATTGTTTACCATGCAGCAGCACTAAAACATGTTCCGCTATGTGAATACAACCCATTTGAAGCAATTAAAACAAATGTTTTGGGAACACAAAATGTAATTGATGCATCTTTAGTAAATGGTGTTAAAAAAGTAATAAACATTAGTACAGATAAAGCAGTAAATCCAATAAACACAATGGGGGCAACAAAGCTTCTTGCAGAAAAATTAATAATAGATGCAAATTTCTATAAAGGAGCTAGTAAAACAATTTTTTCAAATGTTAGATTTGGAAATGTACTTTTTTCAAGAGGATCAGTAATTCCACTTTTTGCAGAACAAATAAAAAATCAAAAAATGATAACTGTAACAGATCCTAAAATGACTCGATTTATGATGTCTATTGATAATACTATTGATCTTGTTTTTAAAGCAACACTTATGGCAAAAGGCGGGGAGATATTTATTTTGAAAATGCCAGTTGTTAAAATCGGTGATTTAGCAAATTCTGTGATTATGTATTATTCAAAAAAATATGGATATAAGAAAAATGAGGTTAAAAAAGATATAATCGGACCACGCCCAGGAGAAAAATTATATGAAGAACTAATGACAGAATCAGAAGCGGAAAAGGCTTTTGAAACAAAAGATATGTTAATTATTACACCAAAAGTTGACATAGGAATAAATCTTAAATTATCTGATTATAAAGGTGCCAAATTATGCAAATTAAATAGATACATATCTCGAGAGGCTAAATCTCTATCAAAAGAAGGTATTGGGAAATTATTAACTGATTAAAATTGGGAATAAAATGCAACATGAAAAAGCAATTACTGAACGTAAAAAATTATCATCAAAAGGTTGTCAAAAAGCTATCTTCTTTTTAAGACACAATAATGACATAGATCATATGGTACCTGTTATTTACAAATGGCTTTCCAGTGAAAATATTCCTACAGACGTTATAATAACTACAAAAAGAAATTTTCTAAATGATCCAAGAATTGAGTATATTAAAAAATATGATTATGTTAGAATTGTTCATATAAATGAACTTTTTAAAAAATATAGTATTTCTCATATTTTTAACAGTATATATTTTTCATATAACACACAGATAGATGATTTGATTAATAAATCAAAATTTGTAAAAAAAAAGATTGATAAAACTATAAAAAAGATATCAAAGGTTCTTTTCAATGATGTTGATGATGGAATCGTAGTTTTTGATTGGACAACCACATATTTTGTAAGTAAAATTGTTGAAATTGCAAAAAATAAAGGTTTTTCGACAATTTCTTTACCACATGGCGATAGACCTTATTATAGTGTTTTTGAAACAATTGAATCATTTAACTATGATTGTTTAAAATCTTATGAGCCCTCAAAAATATTTGATTATGTTGTCGTTCCAAATAATTTAAATGTGATAAGATATGAGCAATATATGGAAAAAGATAGAATTAAGGTTCTTGGTTCACCTAGATATTGTGAGGAATGGATGAAAATTATTCCTAAATTCATTCCAGAGTTTAAACTAAAAGATAGTTCTAATAAATTCAAAATCGTTTTTTTCTTAAGAAATGTTGGCTATCCAATTTTTTGGGATGAACTTGTAAATACTATTAGGCTTATTATGCAATTTGATGAAGTATATCTTATTGTAAAACATCATCCAAGAAATGCAAATGCAAGAAGGCTTACTAAACAATTATTAAAAAAATTTCCTGAACTCAAAAATAATATTGATGTTAATTTAAAATTTATCTATGAAGGTATTAACTCAGTTTCTCTATTGAATTGGGCAGATCTTATTCTAGATATTGGTACTAGTGTTACATGGGATGCAATAAGACAAAATAAACCTGTCTTAATGATTGAATACCTGCATGCAAATTTTTCTACAGTGGCCCATTACATGAAATCAACAGAGATGAAATCTAGAGAAGACTTGTATAATTCATTAAGAAAAATTTTAAAAAATAAAAGTCAAACCTTTTATAATGAAAAAGAAAGAACAAGATTTATCAAAGAAATAATTGATGTACCTGATAAGTATGTATTGGAGAGATATAACAATTTTTTAAGGGATTGTTTTAAAAATAATTGAAGGGAAAAAATGCATAGGAAAACAAAAATATTAAAGGATAAACTCAAAAATGGAAGCTTGACTTTTGGCTCATGGATTACAATAGGTCATCCAATTGTAGCTGAAGTAATGTGTAGATCAGGATTTGAATGGTTGACAATAGATATGGAACATAGTGCCTTAACTTTAGATACTGCACAAAATCTTATCAGAACAATTGAATTAAATAACTGTATTCCACTTGTTAGAGTTAGCGAAAATAATCCTTTTTTGATCAAAAGAGTAATGGATGCAGGTGCGCATGGTGTTATTGTTCCAATGGTTAATACAAAGAAAGATGCTGAGACTGCTGTTAAAGCTGTGCATTATCCTCCCAAAGGTCTAAGAGGAGTTGGTTTAGCTCGTGCTCAAGATTATGGATTTGATTTTGAAGGTTATAAAAAATGGCTTCTTAATGATAGTATAGTAATTGTTCAAATAGAACATGTTGATGCAGTTAATAATTTAAGAGAAATTTTAAAAACCAAGGGTGTCGATGGTTTTATTGTCGGACCATATGATATTTCAGGATCTCTTGGTATTCCTGGTGATTTTGAAAATCCAAATTTTAAAAAATGTATATCAGAGATAAGAAATATTGCAAAGGAATGTAAAAAAATAGCTGGTTTCCATGTTATTCCTCCAGACAAAAAAGAAGTTAAAAAAATTATTGGATTAGGTTACAAGTTTATTGCTGTAAGTCTTGATACACTATTATTGGGAACTTTATGCAAAAATATAATGAATGATATCAAATAGTCTTTTAAAATATTGTAAATAATTATTGGGGAGATTAAAATGATTAAAATAGTAGGAATTATTCCTGCGAGGATGGAATCTTCTCGTTTTCCTGGTAAACCATTAGCAAAAATAAATGATATGCCGATGATAGGACATGTTTATTTCAGAAGTAAAATGAGTTCAGTTTTAGATGATATTTATGTTGCAACATGTAATGAAGAAATAAAGGATTACATTCAATCTATTAATGGAAAAACAATAATGACATCAAACAAACATAAAAGAGCCTCTGATCGTGTGGCAGAAGCATTACTAAAAATTGAAGAAAATACTAAAGAAAAAGTTGACATTGTAGTAATGATTCAAGGTGATGAACCAATGGTTTTTCCAGAAATGATTGATAGAGCGATTAAACCATTAATTGAAGATAAAGAAATCAATATTGTTAATTTAATTGCTCCGATTAAATCATCAGAAGAACATAAAGATCCAAACGAAGTAAAAGTAGTTGTTGATAGGAATAATTTTGCTTTATATTTTTCTAGAGAGCCAATACCTTCAAATAAAAAGGAGTCTAATAAAAATTATATGTACAAACAGGTTTGCATTATTCCATTTAGAAGAGATTTTTTAATAAAGTTCAATGAGCTTGAACCTACACCTTTAGAAATTATTGAATCCGTAGATATGTTAAGAGTTTTAGAACATGGACATAAAGTTAAAACTGTTTTAAGCGGATTTAAAACTTATAGTGTTGACAATATTAATGATTTAAAACGTGTTGAAAAATTAATGAAAAATGATAAAATTTCGAAATTATATTTAAGTTAATTTACTTTACATAATATATTTGAGGAGAAAATAAATTGATTGATAATAGTAAAATGAATATTTTAATATCAAGTCGTTCTTTTGGAAAGATTCAGTCAGGTGCAATAGATCTAATAAAAGAGCAAGGTCTAAATCCAGTATTAAATCCGCATGGTAGAAAATTAAATGAAAATGAACTCATTGGCTTACTTGATGGAGTTGTTGGAATAATTGCCGGTACCGAAGAGATAACAGGTAAAGTTATAAACAGTTCAAATCAACTCAAGGTGATATCAAGATATGGAATAGGTATTAATAATATAGATATAAAATCTGCAAATGATAAGGGAATATTAGTTTATAATACACCAGATTGCCCTGTAATTTCAGTAAGTGAACTTACTTTATCTTTAATATTAAATTTATTAAGAAAAATTAGTAATTTAGATAGAAAAATAAGAAAAAATCTATGGGCGCCTGAAATTGGTAATCTATTATCTGGAAAAACTGTAGGAATAATTGGTCTAGGGAAAATCGGAAAAAAATTAGCAAAATTATTAACAGTATTTGATTTAAAGTTGTTAGCCTATGAAATAAACCCTGATAAAGATTTTACTAGCAAATATAAAATAAGACTTGTTTCCCTGAATGAGTTATTATCAAATAGTGATATTATAACACTTCACATTCCTCTAACAGATAAAACAAAAAATATAATTGGTGAAAATGAGTTAATGCTAATGAAAAAAAATGCAATTTTAATAAATACTGCTAGGGGTGGATTAATTGATGAAGATGCATTATATAAATTTTTAAAAGAAAGAAAAATTTCTGGTGCAGCAATTGATGCATTTGAAGAAGAACCTTACAAAGGAAGATTAAAGGATTTAGATAATGTTATTTTGACTCCTCATATTGGAACTTACACTGTTGAAACAAGGAAGGATATGGAGCTAGAGGCAGTAAAAAACTTATTAAAGGGATTAAAAGAGGTGGGATATTTATGAAAGTTATTGTATTTGGTGGTTCAGGTTTTTTAGGAAGTCACACAAGCGATGTATTAACAGAACAAGGTCATGATGTAAAAATTTTTGATATTATAGAATCACCCTATATAAAACCCGATCAACAAATGATTGTAGGTAGTATACTTGATAAAGATACTGTTGAAAAAGCTGTAAAAGGATGTAATGTGGTTTATAATTTTGCAGGGATGGCAGATATTGATCAAGCCTATTTTAAACCATTAGAAACTATTGAAAATAATATCATGGGTAATACTATTATTCTTGAAGCCTGTCGAAATAATAATGTTAAAAGATTTGTGTTTGCAAGTACAATATACGTATATAGTGAAGCAGGTTCTTTTTATAGAAGTAGTAAACAAGCCTGTGAACTGATAATAGAGAATTATTATGAAGCGTTTAAACTACCATATACCATTTTAAGATATGGATCACTTTATGGTCCAAGGGCAAAAAAGAATAACTGGATTCATAAAATTCTATATCAGGGTCTTACTGAAGGTAAAATAACTAGACATGGTGATGGAGAAGAAATTAGAGAATATATTCATGTAAGAGACGCAGCAAAACTAAGTGTTAAGATTCTTTCAAAAGAGTATAAGAATCAAAATATAATTATAACAGGTAATCAACCAATGAAAATAAAAGATTTACATGTTATGGTTAAAGAGATTTTAGGAAATAAAATAAAACTTGAATATTTACCTGATATTTCAGATTCTCATTATGAAATTACCCCATATTGTTATAATCCAAAGATAGCAAAAAAATTAGTAAGTACAGAGTTTTATGACTTAGGTCAAGGATTACTTGAGTGTTTATCTGAAATACAAGCTGAAATGGATTCTAAGAAAATAATAAAAATGAAAGTGTAAGACTCTATTATTTGGAGAATTATTCAATGAACAAAAAAAAAGGTTTTATAATAGATAATTATCAGGCAATATTATTTGATTTTGATGGTGTTCTTTGTGAATGTATGGATGTTAAAACAAAAGCATTTGA
>CAYFVP010000107.1:0-44418 GCA_964346655.1 uncultured Thermoplasmatales archaeon | reverse complement strand
CGGACTAGGATTACTTGGTGTATCTGGCGGATTATTTATTCGTGTGGTAAAACTCCAAATTGGACCTGTTGCTGAAACACCATGATTATCCCAAGAAACAATCTTCCAATAATATGTTTCTCCAAAATCTAGTAATCCTGGATCAAATGATGTTTCTAATTGACCTACCGTATGTAAAGGAGGTGTACTGGTTGTCCCAAAATAAATATCATAATTAACTGTATCACCAGGGTCTGGATCCCCACCATCCCAACTTAGTAAAATATATACATTTACATTCTCTGCACCATCAGATGGGTAAGGATTACTAGGGGTATATGGTGGATTATTAGGACCTTCTGTTGTAAACTCCCAAATTGGTCCCTCACTAGATAAACCAAAGTTATCCCATGCAACTATCTGCCAATAATACTGTGTATTATAATCCATAGTCCCTGGATCATATATTTCTTCAGTCTGATTGCTTGAAACCTTTGATGGTGGACTACTAGTACCAAAATATACGTCATATGTCACAATATTACATGGATTTGGATCACCTCCAGTCCAACTTAGATCAGCATCCGGATCAACATAAACTGCACCATTTGTAGGTGAAGGATCACTTGGCGTATTAGGAGGAAGATTCTCAAAACCATTATGTTTATAGAAAATATCTACATCATAATTTTCAAAACCTTGCCAAACTAAATGTACACTCTCCCAACAAGATGGTAAAACCTCAATGGATACATAATAACAAAATCCATTAAAATCATCAGTAACAGAAATAGCATCTGACCAATTCCCACCATTTGGTTTATTGTTATAAAATATTTCTTTGTTACTATTTTCTTCTTCATCCCAAGCAACATGAACAGTATCATCAGCACCAACAGCAATAGAAGATATAAAACAAGTTCCAGAACTCGATAAAACATCTATATCAGACCAAGTACCACCATTTGGTTTCATTCTATAACAAATGTTATAATAATCACTATATTCATTTTCACTCCAAACGACATGGACATTACTTTCTTGATCAACAACTATAAATGGAAATATAGAGTCATCATTACTCTGAGTAATCAGTTCAGCATCTGTCCAATCACCATCGCTTGTCTTCATTTTATAATAAATACTTGAAAGATAACTATAATCATATTCTGCCCAAACAACATGAATACTACCACTTGATTCAATATATAAATCTGGAAGACCTGTAGAATCTGATGTATCATCTGTAACAATTTCAGGTACTGTCCAATCCTCCCCTGGTGGTTTCATAATATGATATATTTCCCCAAAATAATCAATATGTCCAGAGACAACTACATGGACTGTTCCATCTGATTCCACAGCTAATGCAGTATGCCATGAAGTAGAACAGCCTTCTATCGAAATATCCTCAGCAGATGTCCAATCACCACCATAAGGTTTCATCTTATAATAGGCTGTGGAATCAATATCATCATAATCATCCCATGTAACATGAACTGTGCCATCAAATTCAACAGCTAAATCTGCAAATTCAGAATGAACAGAGCTTTCAGATGATACAACCTCAGTGGTGGTCCAATCACCACCATACGGTTTCATTTTATAAAAAATATCTCTATCACTACCTGAACCTGCATAATTAGTATCATCCTCCCAAACAACATGTATATTCCCATAACCATCAATTCCAATGCAACAAAAAAGTGAAAAACTTGAACTTTCTGTAGAAACAAGCTCAGGTTCTGTCCAATCAGAAAAAATAAAGTCTTTATTTACAAATTCAAAACCACTTGAACCAGTTATTTCTACTCTATTCAGCAACCTCTCCACTTTAATTAAATCACTTTTACTAACTTCTTTACAACCACAATCCTCTTCATTTGCCTTATTGACTATAGATTGTTTAGTATCTACAGCAAATACTGGATGAATACCAACACCTATAAACAATACAATAATCACAATTGCAAGGGTTTTACAATATAGTTTTTTCTGCATAGTCCTCCCTCAGTTTACATATTTCATATCAGAATAGTGGTATATAAAACTTATATCAGTTTTATTGCAATAACTGTAAAAAAAAGACTAAAAGAATCAAAGGGGCCTAGTTGTAAAAAGAAGGAGGAAGTATGAAAAAGAATCTGAAAAAATTCATACTAGTCTAGGTCCCCACAATATTAACTATTGTTAATTTAGATATTTATAGTTGTTGGTTAATGTCCTAGTATTTGAATCAACCCCTGCAGTATCGGAAACATATCAAAAAATTTCAACCAACAGGAAGTATTAGTTGCCCTGTTTCTTGGTATTGTGATTACATATGTACTCTCTTCGCTCTCTAAACCATATTCTGTGCATTCTATTGCTATAGCGGTTATGGTATAGTTACCTCTTTTTGTATATGTATGACACTCTGTTACATTTGTACAAGGGTCTTCACATTCTGTCTCAGTAGTGTTTCCATCTCCCCAATCGATAATATACTTGATATTGTCACCGTCAGGATCATTTGAATGGAATTCCCAGCAATACTCCTTTCCTGCTCTTCCTGATGGTGGACCTGTGATAAAAGGTGGTGTTGGTGGATGAATATTAAGCTTAATGAACACATACGCCGAACCAGAACTGAGATTATTGTCATCATCACCATCTGCTCCTATGAGGGCGTAGTCTCCATCAATCGAAACAGAAACTCCAAATTTGTCACCAAATACACCGTCTGAAGCAAACAACTTTTACTCCTCTGTCCAAGTTGTTCCAGTGCGTCTAAATATATACGCCGAACCAGAATGAGACTCCATGCCATCACCAAGTTCTGCTCCTATAAGGGCATAGTCTCCATCAATCGAAACAGACCTGCCAAAAAAGTCTCCTCGTTAATGATATATATTGTTATATTTGTTTCAATTATATCACGATAAATTTATATTTTAATAAAACATATGAATTTTAAATTTTTTTAGGAAAGAGGAGGAAAAAATATGAGAACGAAAATATTAGGTATTTTTATTATGATGCTGTTTATTGCAACTTCTGTTATTCCAAATATTAGTTCTATAAAGATTAATAATGAAAAATTAAACACTGAATTTGAAAAAAATAAACAGTTTAACTATAATCCTGTTGATTATCTTATTAACACGGAATGGGAACAAAGAGGAGACATTCCATATGATTATAATTTCTATTGTCCAAATAATACAGACACAGGCAATAAAGAAAGATTGGGCTGTTGGTCTGTCGCAATTGCTCAGATAATTAACTATAAGTTACAGTATTATTCACTGCAATCAGTGGGCAATGTTGATTACTGGTGTACAGAGGACTTTATTGATCCTCAGCATATACTTAGTGATTTAGATGCAACACATTATGATTGGACAAAAATGGTAAATAAACTTGACGCAACTTCAACAGCTGAAGAGTTGGAAAATGTAAGGCGAATTTTGTATGATACCGCAATCGTTATTCAGAAGAATTTTGGAACGGGATGGCATTTTACAACTCATGGTTTTTTTCCTGATGTATCTCGTCTAATAAATGAACTTATTACACATTTCCCAGCAATAAATGATCAGACAATATTTATTGAGAATCCATTAGGTGAACTTACTATTGTAAATGAAATCGATCATAGCCGTCCAATAATGTTATATATGCATGATACCCCTGGTCATGCTGTAGTTCTTGATGGATATAAATATGAGGATGTTGATGGTGTTGAAACCTTTTTTGTTCATTTAAATTATGGATGGGGAGAAGGTAACCATGGTAACAATGATCCAATTGAAGATGCCTGGTATCCTTATCATGATCCATTACCTCCCTATGATTGGGAAACTAGATATGGGCTTCTAATAAGGTATAGCCCAAGTGTTGGCGGTATTGAAGGTGTTGAAGTTCTACCTATGGACATTATGGGTGAATTTGTAGTTGAAACAGTTTTTGATACTGATCCACCATTATATTACTGGTTTTTCTGGGGTGATGATTTTTATGAGGTAGTAGGACCTTGGGATATAGGAGAAGCATGTCGTGCATCCCACAGTTGGAGTTCACCAGGTATATACAGTGTAAAGGTTAAAGTTATGAATGGTATGGGTTGTGAGAGTGAATTAACAGAGTTATTTAAGGTTCATGTAACGAGATACAGGTTCTTAGTACCTTTAATAGAACTTCTTTTAGATCTAAAAGATCGGTACCCTCTATTGGAATCAATATTCAATCTAATAATATCCTTTTTATGCAGTTAGAAAATCATAAATTAATTCTATTTTTTCAATTAAAGCTTTGCTCTAAAAATATATAAAAACACCAAATTTTGATTTAAAAAAGTTATTTAAAGGGTAAAAAAGGACTTTTAGGTCAAAGCTCCCCATTGCGGCTTTGCATTTTTATTCGGAAAAATCGTGAATAAAGGTGCAAAAGCAGTAATAAAAGTGCAGAATAGTAAATCTTAAATAGTTAAATAATTGAATATTTTTTGCAGTATTGGAAACATATCAAAAAACCTCAACCAATATGATAATCTGTTTCTGGGTTTTGATATTTTAATTTCAAATTCCTATATCATATGGTTCTTTAGCAGGACGCCAGTCAAAGTTAAACCAGGGAAATGCTACTATTTTAAGTTCATATCCTGGGCGTAAAACTAACATTAATACTTTTTCACCTATGATAGATCTAGGGAGGCGTAAGTTCCAATCATCCCAATAGTTACCATTCCATTTAATACGTGGCATGAATTGGAAAAAAAGTAAGTACTCAAAATAGGCGTGTTTATCATTGCTTATGAAATTATTATTATTTACTTCAGTGTTGTCAGCAAAAAAGAAGTTAATTCCTAGTTCGTTGTTCGTAATGATATTTTCACCAATGATATGAAATAGAGAGCCTATTATTGAAATGCCGTTTTTGTTGTTCTTTATAATATTCCCAGAAATAGTAAATTTGTAAATATTATTAGGAGATGCAGGGATGAAATTCTTTATTCCATCATCTGCGTTTTGAATTGTAAAACCGCTTAGGTTAACGTAAGCACCTATTCTAATAGCAGTATCTTCTCCTCCGCCATCAATAAATGTAAAATTCCTGTCTTCACCAATCAGGTTAATATCTTTGTCTATATTCAGATGTTCATAATATTTACCATTATAAACAAAAACAGTATCACCATCACTTGCATCATTTATCGCATCCTGTATCTTTGTGTAGTTATCAGGTCCACTTCCTCCGACATAAAAGGTGTTACCATTACTTAGAGTGGATGATTGCTCTGTTGTTTATAATCTGATATTAAATCCAACTGTTATAGGAATAAAACAAGTAACTACCAGCATGAATAATATCCCAAATGTGAAGATTTGTTTACGCATAAATTACCTCCTCCAATAATTTAAATCAGATATTGAGTATATAAAATTTTAGACAAAAATTTCACATATCAACAAAAAAACAATATTTAAATACTTGAACCTAAAGTCCAAATCTTGACTCTAAATCTGACTCTAAAGTGACATTAGAGTCAAAGCCCAAGTTTTCAGCTTTGCATTTTTATTACCCAAAATGACGTAAAAAAGTGCAGAATAGTTAAATTCAAATAAAGTAAAATTGAATTAAATAGAAAAAAAGATAAGGATTGGAACTAAAGGAATCTCAAAATATATCTTAGCTGTGGGAATGCATTTGGAAATCGTTCTAGGAGCTTTATAGAAAACAGGTTTGATAACAGTTGGCTCCTGATGTGACTATAAGATCTTGTTTTAATATCTGAAGCGGGCATTTCAACGAAAGCTGAATTTCCTGCTTTGTCAAATGCAGTAGCTTTTATTATCGAAGTTTTCCAACCAGGTATATCAAATGGATCCTCTAAAATCCATATGTATGGTGATATATCATCTGTAAACTTTACATCATCATTTATAGCAAACTCAACTCTATCCATACCACTCGTATTATCAAAGCATATTACTGAAAATGTGACAGTCCAACCCTCAGAGTAACTACCACTAATTTCCCAAGTTAACTCTTTTATCCAAGGTAAATCAAGTGGTTTCACAGGTGGTTCAACACTGTTGTTACATAAAGAGTGGGCACTTGCTGCAAAAGAAGCTAAAGCTATTGTTACTGCCATCAAAATTGCTAACATCGTTTTTTTCATTTTTTTTATCACCTCCTCCAAATTTTAAATTCTGTAAAATTGTAATAAAATGTTTTGATATAAATGTATTCTTAACAACTGTTAATTACATCAATTATATTGTTATAATTTCTTGTTTCCATTTGCAATACTCAAAGTTTTTATATAATGTAATGTCAACTGAGATTGGTAACATTAGTTGTATAAGTGTGATTTGTCGAAAAACATTAATGATTATCTATAATTATCCAAAAGAGGTAACATATACTCTCCTTAGAGAAATGTTACCTATGTTACTTGACAATACATATAATAATGATTTTTCATGCAGAGTAGTTAATTTTAAATAGTTAGAAAATTGAGTATTATACATATCGGAAAAACTTTGTGTAATTATATCAAAAAAATTAAAGAAAAAAAATTATAGTTACTATTTTGTTTAAAGAATCTCCAGATAGCTAAATAGATAAAGGATTTACATGAATACGAGAAAGCTTATAAAAAGAGCCAATTAAATCAATATAAGAAAACATATTAACACCACCTTTTTTGAAAAGATTAATCACAATTAACAAAATGGCAATTGAGGAAACAACAAAATTCTGTTCATACAGAGTATCCCCATTCGTGAAAAAAATAATACCAATATTTTCATCAGGAATATAAAACATCATTGTACCAACACCTATACTCTCACCAGTATGACCTGAGAAAGTAATATCAAAAACAAAAGGAAATTCTTGATAAAGCCAAGCTAAACCATAATAATAATTAAACGGATCACTATTTCCAGGTGGTTGAATTGTATGCATTTCTTCAACAGTTTCCTCCTCAAGGATACGGACACCATTCCATACACCGCCATTCATATGGGCAATAAAGAAATGTGAAAGATCAGAAACCGTTGTATAAAGACCTCCAGCAGGATACAGGCGCATTCTCCAGTATTTATCAGGGGGAGCAAAATTTCCAAATATGTATGATAATTCATTGATCTGCAGGTATTCATCATTATGATAATGATATGGAATAGCTACATTATCAATATCAAGCTCTGAAAGATTAAAACTGCTATTATCCATTTCTAACGGTTGAAAGATATGGTTTTTGCAATACTCCACAAAAATTTCACCTGAAATACGTTCAACAAGATATGCAATAATATCAAAATTTACGTTAACATACATGTTATATTCTCCAGGTTTATATGTCCCGCTCCAACGTTCTGGATAATACCACTTTCCACCAGGAATGAGATGTTCCTCTAACCATGGATAAGGATAAAATGAAAAAAGTAACAATTACAATAAATGAAAAGATTTGGAAATGGTGGAAGAAAAATCCATGGATTAATCTCTCAGCACTTGCTGAACGTGAGTTAAATAGAATAAAAATACTTGAAGAAAGAGTTCTTGGTACATGTCCAGAATGCGGTAATCCAAAACTTAGATTTGATGGTAAAAGCTATCGTTGTTCAAAATGTGGATATATGTATAGGTGATAAAAAATGAAATTCTGCCCAAGATGTGGATCAAATAATATCGGTTGGCCTCTTCCTCATGATCGGCAAAAATGGGAATGTAAAGAATGCGGCTACATTGGCGCATTCATTATTGATGACGGAGAAATAGCAGAAGAGCTCAGAAAAGAATATCTTAAGAATAAGAACAAGATTCAGAACTGAAGGTTATAGTTATGATGGTTACAACAACTGATAATATTCCTGGAAGAGATGTAAAAGAGGTTCTAGGAATTGTTTTTGGTAGTTGCGTTCAAACAAAACACTTAGGAAAAGATATAAGAGCAGGACTTAGAAGTGTTGTTGGAGGTGAGGCAAAAGCATACACTGAACTAATGGAGGAAGCCCGTCGTACAGCTATGCAAAGAATGATTGAGGATGCAAAAAAACTTGGCGCAGATGCAATAATCGGTATGCGTTATGCAACAGCTCAAACCATGGTTGGTGCAGCGGAAATAATTGCTTTTGGAACTGCCGTAAAAACCCATTAAAAAATTTAGGAGTGATAAAAATTGGGTATAGTTGAGGTTAAAGATCTAGTAAAAAAATATGGATCACTTGAAGCAGTTAAAGGTATATCATTTTCTGTGGATCAAGGTGAAATCTTTGGATTAATTGGTCCTAATGGTGCTGGTAAAACAACAACACTTAGAATTCTATCAACTCTTCTTACAATTACTTCAGGATCTATAACAATAATGGATTATGATTTAACAAAAGAACCAAATGAAGTTAGAAAAATAATTAGTTATTTACCTGAAGATGCTGGTGCATATAAAAATCTGACAGGAAGAAGATATTTAGAGTTCATTGCCAACTTTTTTGAAAAGAATAACCTGCAAAAAATGATTGCAAAAGGTGAAGAAATTGCAGATCTTGGAGATAGAATAAACGATAAGGTTGATACATATAGCAAAGGAATGATGAGGAAACTTCTTGTTGGTAGAGCACTTATGACTGAGCCAAAACTTGCTATTCTTGATGAACCCACGGCAGGTCTTGATGTAAATAATGCTCAAGAAATAAGAAAACTTGTTAAAAGTAATGCAAGACAGGGTACAACAATACTTCTTTCATCCCATAACATGCTAGAAGTAGAATTCTTATGTGATAAAATTGCACTGATTTCAGATGGGCTTATTGTTGAACAAGGTACACCAATAAATCTGATGAAAAAATATGATGCAAAAAATATTGAAGAAGTGTTTACAAAGGTGGTCATATGAGCGCACTTGGTAACATCATCAAAAAAGAGTTTAGAGAGCTTATGACACCTGCGACTTTCATTCCAATAATCTTAATTGCAATTATGTTTGGATCACTTGGTAACGCAATTGGTAACATCGAGGAAGAAATGGAAGAAAGACCAGTTATTGGTTTTATTGATGCCGATAATAGCAATTTGTCTTCTATTGCAACCTCAATTCTTGATGGTTATGCCGATGTTGTTTTCAACTCATCAGACATACTAAAAAAAAATATAGGAATTAAAGATCTTAAAGAACAGAATGGAATCGCGCTTTTTATAATCCCATCAAATTTTTCAGAAAAAATATATAATAGTGAACCTAGTGAAATCGAAATATACTGGATTATGAAGGGTGCTGGGATTTTGGATTCAATAACATCAGCAGTCGTTGAAGATTTAATTAAAATTATTAACACAAACATTTCCTACGAGCTTATTTCAAATAATGCAACTGTTAATGCAACAACTGCTTTAACTCCAACAAATAGAAATGATACCACCTATTTCAAAGGTAAAGAACTACAGGGTGTTTCTCCTAATGATGTCACAGGAATTATATCATCTCAATCTACTTTTATTCCTATTGTTATGATGATGGTTATTATTATGGCAGGCTCGATAGTGATCTCATCTATGGCTCTTGAAAAAGAAAATAAGACCCTTGAAACACTTCTTACTTTACCTGTAAAACGCGTTAGTATTGTCGCAGGAAAAATAATTGCTAGTGCATTAATTGGACTGATCTTAGCAGTAATATACATGATTGGTTTTTCGTTTTATATAACTTCTTTTGAGATGTCAGGTGAGGTTAATATGATCAAATTAGGTTTATTTTTAGGTCCAAGTGATTTTTTACTACTGGGACTTTCAGTTTTTGTAACACTCATTGCAGCATTATCATTTTGTATGCTACTTGGGACAATGGCAAAGAATTACAAAAGCGCACAAACTCTTACATTTCCAGTAACACTATTTGCATTAATTCCAATGTTTATGACCATGTTTAAGGACTTTGATACACTTCCACTTGCCCTTAAAGGATTCCTTTTTGGTATACCATTTAGCCATCCTATGATGGCTCCACGTGCACTTATATTTAATGAGTATTTACTTGTTATATCTGGAATTGTTTATGTAACAATTTTTGCAATTGTTATGATTGGAGTTGCTGTATGGGTGTTTAAAACAGATCGGCTTCTTACAGGACGTACAACCAAAAAAATAAGATCATTTTTTAAAAGGTAATGTATAGATTTTTAAAAAAAATAAATAAGAAAAGGTGAAGCTTAGGACATTAGGGCAAGTTGTCTGATTCTATGATTAACTACAAATATCTCCATAATAGTTTTCATCTCATCAAATTCTTGTCGGGAATTTACTTCACTAACGATTTTCATATTGTTATCACCACCTTTTCTATGTCATACTCTGTTAATGATACTATTTAAAGTTTTCGTGTAATATTGTCAAAATGAAAAAAGAAAATTAAAAGAAATTATGGGGAAAAAATATTGATTTTAATCGAGAGATCAATTCAAATATATATTGAATATTGTTGTTTCTAAAAATTCTGGTTCTTGGAACCTGTATTTTCAATTCTGCAGTTTCACCAACTCCTCCAAAATCATCCTTTGCTTTAACTCGAATTGTAACATAACCCTCTTGAGGAAATGTTATATTGATTGAAATTGCTGTTCCTGATTTATATGGTCCAAACCACTGACCACCTGTTCCGTCATCTACATCAATATGATAATATATACTATCACCATTTGGATCAGTAGTATATATAAGATAATCATGAGATTCTCCAACTTTTACCTTTGTTGGTCCATCAATAACAGGTTTAATAGGAGGTTGATTTAAATCTCTAATACTTAATTGTGGATCTCCAAATAGATTGGTTTGATAATAGCACCATCTTATACCATTTTCATCAATTCTCCAAACATTGTCTTCCTTAGAATAATGATTCGCAGGCCCCAACTCTTTAATGTTTTCCGTAAAAAGAGCCTTTAAAAATGAGCCATCCAATGCACCAGAAGGTGAGTCTATTGTATCTTCACTTCCAAGTCCATAACGCGCATTTAGAATACATGCATAAGCACCATATTCAATCTCTGCTGTTAAAATTTCTGCGATACAATCATTTTCCCTATATCCATACCAAGGATTATAATTATCAAAAGAACCTGTGTAGCATGAATGAGAATAGATAAAGAAATGCTCTTTGTTTCTAAGAGATCTAATATTTTCAGCATATAATTTTAAAATATAATTGTCAATTCCATGTCCGTCATGATTAATGAATTGAACTGGATCATCTTTTAACCTCACAAGGAGATCAAAGGGATTCCAATCATTTATAGGATCATCTCTGTCATATAATTTTTCTAATGTATAATATGAAGGAATATATTCTTCGAATAAATCTTTATAATCTCCACCCCAAGGAGTATAGAATAATGGACCGAGGTATTCGCCAATAAAAAGTATTTTTAAATAATGGTCACCTCCTCCAGTAGCATATTGTAAAGTTTTGCTAACAAAATTTGAAAGCTCTTCCTCTGAGTCAACACAAGCCCTTCCAACAGAAACCTCTGAATAAAGATCTGCTTCATCTATCTCTTCTAAATCATTTCTATTGGCACACTCACCAAAATGGTCATCACAATCATAGTTAAAATTGCCATCTAAACATGCATAATATACATCTGAAGGAATATCATCTTGCTCTTCATCTCGTAGGCCATTTAACGGAAGACCAGATTCATTTGCAAATAGACCACGAAGTGGAATGATATTATCTTCCTCAACAATTACATCTGCATCTCCACCAAGTAAAACGTACCGGGTTCCCCACTCTGTATATGCAAATCTTATGAAATTTCTAATCCTTGCAGGTTCATTATCAAAATATTCAAGATTTCCAGTTATTTCACTACCATAGAAGGGATTTTCAGAGTTTGCATCCCCCCAAGGTCCAAATACATTATATTCAGAATTGCTTACAATTTCTTCAATTGTTACAATTTTTGTTGTTAAACCTAATGACTCTTTATAGTCTAAAAGGTCCTCAAATGTATAATTGCCATTTGCATATTTAAGATCCTCATTAGTGATAACAACATAATCGTATTGCTCTTGAAAATCATGTGTTCCCACTAATCCCTTTTTATAGGTTTGAATGCAATCTGGATTATCAACAATATTTTGAATAGTTTTATAGTCGGCATCAAGACCACGAAAAGCCCTGTTAATAGTTGTTTCTTCTGTTTTAATAAGAATATTCATTGTTTCAAAATACGAAAGTTCCCCATTTTCAGTGTTGTATTGCACAGGATAAAGGTTTAAATGAAGAATATTAAAACCTCTACAGATATACACTCCCTTATCTTCAAATACTGAAGTCTTAAAATCTTTAATGATCATTTCTGAAGAAGACACTTCATTATTTAACAATTTATTGTTCATCATTAATGGAACAAGTTTAGTACCTGCTGCAAGAGTATAACCGGTTCCTAAATTTACTTTATTTGATGTAGTAACCTTAATTTCCTTTACTTCCCTACCTTGTGGTAAAAGAATTCTAACAGATTTTACCGGCAATCTAGGAATTCCAAGGTCATTTGTATTTGGTAAATTATTAATTTTTACAACATCGTAGATATTTCCTTTAATTGAAGTTCTTTCAAATACAGGATTTGAAAAGGAAAAATTTACAATAATATCTTCTTGATATCTATTATTTTGACCTAAAACTGAAATAGTTGTCCCAAACAAAAATAAAAATAAAACACTTAACGAAATAATCTTTTTAGTACTATTCACAAATTATTCCCCCATTTTAATAAATGTTTATTAATTTGATTATTTAAAAGTTTTTGCATTTATAGGGATGAAAAAGATGGGAAAGGTTGAAGAGGTGATTTAGAGGGGGTAATTGGATGGGTATTTAGTGGTAAAACTGGACTTCATCCCTTCCCACTTCTCACTAAAATTATAAATAAATTAGGCTTTTAAGTAGATTATTCGCAGATGAATATGTATAAGTGTGTGCAGTTCGTAGCCCATCTACATTAAATCTCAATTATTTTAGTAGATCCAAGTAAAAACTGGGCAAGTCTTCCTACACCCATTCCAAAGCCTGCTCTTTCGTAAATACCGTTATCAAACAAATTAAAATATGACGAAAATGCATTTGAAATAACATTTTCTGCTTGTTCTTCTGAAGGCACATCTTTTCTATTCATAAGGCGCTTTTTTAGTTGTTTATACATTGTTCCATTATAGAATCTTTTACGAATTCTTTCTCCATCTACTTCTCTTCTGGAAGACCCAAAGGTTTCCCCAGCAAAAGGTAGTAAAAAATCACAACATTCAACTACTGATTTTGATGTTCCTTGATTTTTGTTTCTCTTTTCATACATATTAAAATATTTAAGTTTCTCAGGATAATCAAAGACAGCAACAGGAATAGGAATTTCTTCAAAAATTCCACAAATAAATTGTTCTTCTGTACTTCTAAAATCATCCCCCCAATTTATTGATATTCCATTCTCATTTAACATATCAATTATTTGAGTGTATGAAACCCTTGGATAATCAATTTCCAAAGTATACTTTAACCTTGCAATATTTTTCTTATCGCTAATCTTATTTTTTTCAAAAAAATCTATACTTTTTTCAATCATATGCCTTATCATTTCTTCTTCAAAATCAATTAGTTCTTTTTGTGAGAGATTAATATGTTCCATTTCACAGAGTAAAAACTGATTGCAATGCCTACCATCACCTGCCTTTGGTTCGTCCCTATACGAGGTTTGCATCATGTACACTGCTTCTATTTCATTTTTTATTAAATCTTGTTCCGCCATTATTTGTCTGGTTTGAGGAAGCATTAAAAAACTATTTTCTTTATCAAGCCAGTATGTTGTAGGTGCATTTTCACAAGATCCTGCAAATGAGAATTGATTGTATCTAGCTTCTGGTATATTTTTACTTTTAAAGAAATTTCGAATTTCTTCTAAAATAGAACCTTTAAATAAAATTTGGTCTCTCCTATTCATTTATTCACCTAAAAATGTAGAATGGACAAAAAAGTATTTAAAACAAATATGAAAATTTATAACAAAATGTTTCATTCATGTTACATATGAAACAAAATAATATTCCCATATCTAAACAAGTAAAAATATACATAGATAGAAAACCATACATCATGGAGGCAATTGAACAAAATATTGTTAACTACAGTGCACTATCTAGAGAAATTTGCAAAGATTTAAATCTAAAAAATAAAGATGCAGTAAAGGTTGCATTAATCAGAGCAAGTGAAAATTATCGAAAAAATAAAAGGAAATCTCAACAAAAGGCAATTGAAATACTTCGAAAGGCGAATTTTTCTGTTAAAAATAAAATTGCTGCAATTCATCATAGCACATTTATAAAAGATATAAAAACCATTGCTTACTCTAAAACACCAAGCGGATATATGTTTTTTACAGATGAAAATGTTGCAAGAAATAGCATCCTTAAAAAAATTGATTATGACCTTGCAATACTGCATATTAAAAGTATAAAAGAAATAGAGCATACTCCTGGAGTAATTGCCTTTGTTTTATCTTCTCTTGCTTCAGAAGGAATAAATATTTCACATGTCATGGGTTGTAGAGAGGATACATTTCTTGTCGTAAAAGAGCATGATGCATCAATTGCATTTCGAATTCTTGCACAACGCTTGAGAATATAAATTTTTTAATTTATTATCTTTAAAATAGCGTATTTTTCCAATTTTTATGAATTTTATATAAAATGCAAATTTTTCTTATTCTGATAACACTTGTTAAGAAAAATTTAATAATATAATTAATAAAATATTTTATTGAACCAGAGCGTAATAGGAATTTAAATGAGAAATAAGCTTAAAAAAATTGATGCAGTAATTATGGTTATAATGATAGCTATTGCAGGCTATGTTGTATATAAGGTAGGATATATTCCAACACAGGAAGAAGCCGAGATCCCAGATTTTGAAATTGTTAAAGATGAATCAAAAAGAACGCTTACCATTTACTATGCTACCGGAAGGATATTATGGGAAGATTTAGAAATAGACGGAGTTTGTGATAAATCAGAACTTGGCAGATATATAACAGAAGGAGACCAATTAACAGATTGCAGTGGAGTTATATACATTAAATACAAACCAACAAATACACTACTTTTTACATTTAAATTTCCACCTATTGCAAAACTTCCAAATTCACCTATTTCTGGTAATTTAAGAGATATTTCTCCAAAAGATGAAGGAGCGCATTTTAATACAATTTTCAACACAAGGGAGTGGTGGTATTATACAGTAATTTTTGATAAGAATAGTCAACTATCTGGGTGGGTTGCAAACATTGGATTTTGTCATTTGGCATGGGGAGATTTGAGTGGAACATTAAAACCTGATCTACTTGTTGTTAGCCTTCATAGTCCTGATGGGAAGGAATATGGTGGAATGATAAACAAAAAACGAGGAGGGCTTCTAGGTTTTGGAATAATCGGATCTAAAACATTTGAAGCAACATCTCCAGGGATTGATTTGAAATTTGAAAAATCTTGGGCAAAAGGTGAAGCACCAATCTGGCATGTTCACGCTGAAGATGAAAACATTGATACAGATAATACAATTATTATGGATTTTGATTTCTTTGCGCCATCTCCTGGTTTTTGGACACATAGTAGTAGGATTATTGATAAGGGTGAAGGATCCTTTGCAAACTACATTTTCATAGGTTGCGAGGTAACAGGAACTGTAAAACTAAATAACAAAGAATATTCTGTCAAAGGAACAGGACACCATGAACATTGTTGGTCACCAGGGTTTCTGAAAGTTGTAATAAAAGGATGGGATTGGTCACATCTGAAACTTGACAATGGCTGGAACATCTATTATGAAAAATATTATATTACAAAACAGAGAATTGAGAGTAAAACTACAAAAATTAATGCTTTTTCAAGTCTTCTAATAACAACAGATCAGGGAAATAAAATAACAATACTTGGTGATTTAGATATTACTACTAAGAATTCAGATAGTCTATTTTTGCTTCTGAAAATGCCTTCAAAGATTAGAATATATGGACGACCAATGACTTTAACTCAACCTCTGTTAAATACATATAATATTTATCTTGATCTTGAAATAGATGCAGAAAACACTTATGATAAAACCTGGAAATTTCCAACATATGTAGGCATGAAAGTAGGATTAGCTACCTGCAAGGGAAAAATAAAATGGTCAGATGATGAAGGGTCTCATGAAGTAGATCTACTTGGCTCTGGGTCAATTTGGAATATGAGAAAATTTTAGATGTTTTTTAACATATTTTAAGAAAAAATGATTGAATTATTTTTATTTTTTTATTATTCTAACCTCTCCAACATCTGCATCTAAAAATAAATTGTCTCCATCCTTTATTTTATCTATATCTATTTGATCAATACATGGGATTCCTGCAAGGATTACTCCTGTTGCAACAATTGTTTCTGTTTCTTTATTAATAATTCCTGCGGGTGCAACATTGTTTTTCTTAAGACCATAAATAACATATGATCCAACAGTTGATCCCTTCCCATGTGGAAAAATAAGTATTTTGCTAGTAACAGATTTTCCTTCAAGAGGATGGCCTTTTTCAATTACAATTCCTGTTTTAATATCAATTCCACCATAAAAGCCGATTGGTTCAGATGAAACAATGGCAACACCCTCTGTTTTCCCTGGAGAAATAACCCTTCCTTTCATATTACTCCCTCAATAAGATCATCGATATTTGCAAAACAAACCTCCTGTTTACAAAAACCAGGTAAATAATTTGCTGCCTTTCCAGAATTTACTCCTGTGGTTTTATACCCCATCTTTTCAATAGGGGATACAACCATACAAGTGTCTGCTACAATGCTTCCTCCTGCTTTGGCAATTATTTCATTATAGCCCATTCTCTCTGCGGCTTCCTTAACCATTCTTGATGTACAAATCCAAACAGGTTTTTTCAAATGTTTTCCATCAACCCGATTTGCAAGATGAGAAATTTCACGAAGGGACGCATGTGGACAGCCAAAAATGACAATATCAGGTTCTTTTCCAGTATTTAATTTATTATAGGTATCTTTGATTTCACCAGATCCAGCAGTAATAGATTCAATACCTTTCTTTTCAACAAGATCTGCTTCAGGAGTAAGTCCTTCTACATGGTATAACGCTACAGCACCAGATGCTGCCATTGCAGCTCCAAGAGCCTTTAATTGATCAGTATTTGCATCTTTTATCCCAGTAAAATATGGTATTTTATTTTTAACTTGTTTTCCAACGTACCATCCAAGAGCACCGAAATCTGAATTATAGGTAAGATTTGTATCAACATTAACCTTTATTGTAGGTTGTCTATTTTCCCAAATATGCAAGCCATAATTGGGTGTCACCCCACAAATAGCAGCGGCAAGCGCAGATGGCCCGCCTTCGCGATTTGTTCTTGCGCCAATTACAGAATTAGAAAATGAAACAGCAGAAGATTCAGACCAAGCAATATGTTCACGAAATCGTGGAAGATTACCTGCAAGATAAGGTGTACAGGTCGATGTAACTACTATTCCCATTCTTTGAAAAGCATTCATTATTCGAAGTTGGTTTTTTGCAAAATCCTTTGGAAAATTAAGTCTCTCCCAGTCTTCAAGGTCCATGCCTGCAGGATTAAGGTATGTAAGGACCTTTACTCTTGCTCCTTTACCAGCAATATCTTCAAGAAATTCAGTTCCTGGATCTCCAATAGATTTATAAGAAACTCCTGCAACTTGAACTGAGCCAACAGTAATCATTTTGTCAGCGCCGTAAATCTCGCCCAAACGAACAAGAAGTCTAAAGAGTCGCTCTAATACCTCTCCTTTTTCACCATTAAGAGTTTTTTCTTCTTCTTTTGTTAAATATATTTTACCAACTCCTTACAATTATTAATTAATATTTGGATTTCTTCTTTTGAAGCTTTATCTACATGAACTCCACCAATAGCAACAACTTTGGTTTTATATTTTTTACAAGCCTTCTCAACAATAGGTAGAAGTACAGTATCATCATAATGGCCTTCTAAACGTATTACTTGGGGCTTCTTTCCAGGTTCACACATAACAATTCCACCAATGTGAGATCTTTCACCGCCCCCAAGAATATAAATTAAGTCACCATCTAACTCTTTTTTTTCTAGAAATACTTTATATTTTCCCTCACCTGATGTAATCATTTGAATCAACAATGTTATATTTTACAACTTCATATTTGCTTTTATCAACGTGAGATGGAATGGTTGCATCAAATCCAATTTTTGTTGTAAGAGTTTTTTTACCAGGTTCATGTTTACCAGAAGGGTCCAAAGAACTTCCAGGCTGATCCTTCTTTACAATCATATCTTTATCCCCTTGGAATCTAGTAGCAATTGCCCATTCAACTGCATCTGGACTGTAAATATCAACATCTTCATCAACAATTACAACATGTTTCATACTCTTATGACCTGAAAAAGCTGCTTCAATTGCCCTTTTTCCATCATCAGGATTTTTCTTTTTTATTTGAACAATACCATGAAGCCAAGAACCACCACCCATTGTTACAAGAACATTTTTACAATCAGCAACCTTACTTACTTCGTCATAGATTGTAGGTTCTTTGGGCATTCCCATAAGCATCTTATGTTCCATTTTTCCAGGTAGTAACGCTTGATATAATGGATTTTTTCTATGAGTAATACAATCGACAACAAATATTGGTTCTTGACGTTCAAAATCCCTTGTTTCAGTCAAATCAACAAATGGACCTTCCCGTTCAACTTCTCTGATTAATCTTCCTTCAAGAACAAATTCTGATTCAGCGGGAACTTCAAGATCTTTAGTAACACATTTAACAAGAGGAGTTTTATCAAGAGTATTTGCAATAGAAAATTCATCAACACCTGGTGGTGGACCTAATGAAGCAGCAATCATCACAGGCACAGAATTTCCAATACAAATTGCCATTTCAAGATCTCCAGTGATTTTATCGTATGTAGTACGGGTCTGTCTTTTTTTAATAAGACGAGCAGTGAACTTGTTTTTTCCAATCTCCATAATACGATGATAGGAAACATTTCTACCTGTATCTGGATCTTTTATTGTTGCAACAGTTGCTGTTGCATACCTTCCTCCATCACCTTTTAGATGAAATAAAAGTGGAAGTTTATTGATATCTGGATCTTTTATTATCACCTCTTGACAGGGAGCATTATCAACAATTTCAGGTTTTGTTGGATTTCTAAGAGCATCAAATAACTTAAACAAAAGTTTATCTTTTGTAGTATCAAGACCCTTAGAAATAATGCCTCTGTTTGATGTTATACCTGCAAAAATAGGAATGTTATATTCTTTTATATTATCAAAAATTACAGGTTGTTCATTTAGAGAATAAATTATATCTGCAATTTCATATTTTACTGAGACTTTCTTTTTTATTCGTACTAGTTTATCTTCATTTTCAAGTGTTGATAAAAAATTGCGAAGATTCATTATTGATTCATCCTTCTTTCAGCGCCAATAACAGTTTTAACGGTTTGAAATCCTTCTTTTTCAATTGCATTTGCCACATCATCTTGTAAATCTCTACCAGGGGTTAATGCAATAATATTTCCTCCTAAACCTCCACCGGTGAGCTTTGCTCCAAGAGCACCTTGATCTCTAGCAAGTTTGACAAGAAAATCCAGTTCTTTACTGGAAACTTCAATTTGTTGCAATAGTTTATGATTCTCATTCATAAGTTTTCCAAGTTCAATTAAATCTTCATTTATAAGAGCATTTCTTGCAAGATAAGCAATATTTTCAGCTCTGTCAAAAATTTCATTATATTTATCAGGATTTTTTTCTTTCCTTTCACGAACCCCTGATACAGCTTCGGAGGTATTAGCAACTTTACCAGTATTACCAAGAACAATTTCAATAGGTGATGGAATAATTATTTTATCTATCATTGATTTTTCACCTGTTTCAAACCAAATAAGTCCCCCATATGTAGATGCTGTATTATCAATACCAGAAGGGTTTCCATGATAACCTTTCTCCCCTTCATAGGCGACATCATTGATCTCGCCATCTGTTAAATTTAGTTTATAGAGATTTGAAAGTGCCCTTGCAATTGCTACACAAGATGCAGCGCTTGCTCCAACTCCGCTTGCACAATAAAGTGAACCATCAAGAGTTATCTCTATGCCTTTTTTAGACAAGTCAATATTTAATTTTTTCAACATTCTATTTATTGAATCATTTTGCTGGTCAATTTTTTCCTCTTTATATTTTGGAGTTGCCTTTCTATTATCATTTATTTTCCAACCAGATTCAAAAATAAAATCAATCTTTGATATGGTGTATTTCCCTATTGCTGAAACAATAGAGGGTATACCATAAACAACAAAATGTTCATTTAATAAAATTGCTTTACCAAAACCTATGCCCTCTCCAGACATTTACATCACATGGTATTTCACTATGAATTTCTTTTATGAAATATCATTATTAGTATATCTTTTTTATGATTATTGTAAAAATCAACGTATTAGAAAGTTATTTATTATATAATTAGTTATAAATTATTTTGTAAGGCGACAAAATAATGAAAAATTCTATAGACCTGGGGGAGAATAACAATAACTATAATTATTCTGTTTTAGATATTTATAGAATAAAAAAATCGAATTTATTATGGTATATAATTGATATTTTATCATGTAAATTTAAAAGATTTGCTTCAAAATACCAAGAAACAGTATCAACTGAATATAAAAAAGAAAGCAAATTATTTAATCTAAAAAACGTAAAAAATATTCTCCATATTGGTTGTGGAGCATATCCGATATCTGCACTTGTATTACATGAAGTAAATGGTGGAAAAATTGTAGGTATAGATAATAATTTAAAGTTTGTAAAACTTGCAAAAGATGTAATCAACAAAAAAAAATTATCAGATAGAATTACAATCAACCATGGAGATGGAATAAACTACCCGCTCGATGATTTTGATACAATAATAATATCAGGTTGTTCAGTTCCAAAAATAAAAATTTTATATCGTATATTAAAAACTGCAAAACCAAATACTAAGATTATTGTAAGAGAACTTTATTGTCACAATAAACCTGCAGAAAAGCTAATCAATTCTTTTAAAAATATTGAAATTATTAACAAAATTGACAATCACCCTTGTCCAACAGCTGGATGGGAATCATTTTATTTAATCAAAAAGAAATAGTTTATTTATTAACTATTTTTTCAATACTTGACAAACTTTTTTTTGTCTCTGTTAGCGATAAAAAGAAGCCAATTATGCCAGTAACTATATCTGTGATTATAAATCCCATAAGTGTAAAAACCAGGACTTCTTCACTTGTTACAGAAAATAATGTTGTAAAAATTACAATGGATGTTAATTCTCTTGTTCCAAGTCCCCCAAATGTTATTGGCAAGTACCCAGCAATATTTGCAATTGGAAATAGAACTAAAAAATAGAGATAGGGTATATCCAAACCAAGTGCCATAACCATAATATACTCTTGTGTAAAAAGAATTATCCATATACATAAGCCGAGCAATAAAGGATAAATAAGAATTCTTAATCTTGGAAAATCTTTATAAAAAGTATTAACAAACCTATAGAAAGAATCCTTAAATCTTTTTGGAATTAAGTGAATTATTAAAAAATTAAATAATTTTTCTCCTCGTTCTTTTTCAATTATATAAATATAAATCAAAAGTGTTATTATAAAAATTATAACGCTAAAGATTAATAGTTCTGGAAAAGTACCCATTACAAGTATAGCCCCAGAGATAATTAATAAATATAATGCAATATTTCTTACAGCCACTTCAATATACATATTTACAAATATTTTACCATAGGGCTCATTTGTTTTTTCTTTAACATAGGGTGCCCTGATTAAATGACCTAAAAATCCAGGGGTTATACTTCCATAAAAAATCCCAATAAGATAGATTTTTGTAGTTTGCCAAAACGATATTTTAATCTTCTGTTCATCTAGAAGTATTTTCCATGATAAACCTAATACAATAATTTTTGGAAGAGTCAGAGATAAAGATATTATTATATAAATTGGTTGAATTGACAAAAAAGCATCTTTTATTTTATTTATATCTAATAGAAGAATTATTAAAATAAGTATTATTATACCTATTATGGGTAGGAACTTTCTTGCATAATCAAACAATTTTTTTTTCACTTAAATTTGAATAAATAATACTCTGTATTTATGATTTGGGAAAAAATGAAATTGGAAAGATTTTTAGTTTTTTAATATATTTAATTTTTTATAGAATTTTTTATTTAAAAATAGCATAAATATTATAGTGAAACTATAAAAGGTTTAAGCAATACCTCATTTCATTAATGAATTTAAAAAAAATATATTTCAAAAAGATATGGAAGTTTGTCCCAATAATTGGATTAATTCTTTTTGTTTATATTATCATTACAATTGGAATTGAAAAAATTGCTAACACCTTTGTTTTAATTCCTTTATACATCTATATAATTGCTGCTTTACCAGTAATTTTACGAGTTCTAATTTATGGTTATAAATGGCAATATATTAGTAGAAAACAAAAGATAGATATACATTTCCTTTTTTATTTAAAAATAACTCTTGTATGCATGTTTTACTCACTTATAACACCTGGAGGGCTTGGATGGCATATAAGAATTTTTTATTTACAAAAAAAAGCAAAAATTTCCATAGAAAAATGTATTACAAATTCACTATTAGATTCAGTCACTGGTGCTTTAGTAGGTTTATCTTTTGCTTTTATTGGATCAATAGTTTTATTTGAATATATCCCTGGCATACTTCCTTTGTTTGGTATACTTTTAGTTATTAATATTCTTGGATTTGTTTTTTTCATTAAAAAAAATAGAGGTAGTAAGTTTTTTAATATATTAATTAAACCAATTATTCCAAAAAAATACAGAGAACGTTTTAATAAATCAATAGATGCATTTTATGAAGATATTCCTCGTACCAGAGACTTAATTGTTCCATTATTAATAGAGGTTTTTATTTGGATTATTATTGCTACAGAAGTCTATATAATCGGTCTTTCATTTTCAATTGATTTATTTGTATCCTATCCAGTTTTTATATTGGTACATACAATTTCTATTGTCGCAATAGGTCTTTTACCTATATCAATTGGTGGTCTTGGTATAAGAGAAGGTATCTTTGTTTATTTATTACTAGCATTTGGTGTGGAAAAAGAGGTTGCATTTGTCATTTCTTTAGCTGGACTAATTGTGAAATTATTAATTCCTGCTTTAGTTGGCATGATAATTGCATTCAGGGAAAACAGGTGATTTATTGTTAGATAATCAACTTGTTGAAAGATTTGCAAAATATATGAAAAAGTTTCCTGAACTCTATATTTATCTAACAAATATTGTAAAAAAGTATTTACCAAAATCATTTAATAAACCAATGATTGTTGATTTAGGAGTTGGACCAGGTCTGCTCTCAACTGAAATATTTAGACTGATACCAGATGTAAAAATTCTTGGAGTTGATCCCTCAATTGAGATGCTTAAATATGCACGTGAAAATATTAAAAATACCAATTTTGAAGCAAAGAAAGGACGAGCAGATAGCATTCCATTAGAGTCAGAAAAGGCAGATGTTGTTGTAAGTAGATTTACACTTACATATTGGGACTCTCCAGAAGCAGGATTTAAAGAAATTTATAGAATATTAAAATCCGGTGGTATATGTGTTCTTGAAGTTTTAAATAAAGATTTTCCAAAATGGAAATTATTTTTAATTAAAATACAAATGTATCTAAAATCAGCAGGAAATAATGTTATTAATTATCATATTAACGCATACAAAACAGCTTATTCAATTGATGATGTTAAAAGATTTTTAAAAGTGACAAATTTTAATATTATTTATATAGAATATAATAAAAAAGATTGGAAATTTATTATTATTGCAGAAAAAAATTGATAGATATACAAAAATTATAAATATATATGATTATAATATTTTTATAATAAATATTAGCATATGGGGCAAGCACTATGAACATAAAAAAAATAATTGCATTTTTTTTAATTACTATCTTTTTTAGTTTAGCTGCCTCACCAATAATAAGCAGTATTAATATTAAAAATATCAAAGAGTTAAAACAGAGTTTAGACG
The DNA here is from genome assembly GCA_964346655.1 of uncultured Thermoplasmatales archaeon. Taxonomy (GTDB): domain Archaea; phylum Thermoplasmatota; class E2; order DHVEG-1; family DHVEG-1; genus CAYFVP01. The sequence goes on along the minus strand of CAYFVP010000107.1, from coordinate 20,269 downwards.
ATGATATTGAATTACATTTACTTAGGGCTGAACATTACCTATATCTTGAAGCAACTGAATATGTAAATTCGTTTAATGTAAAATATTCCTTTCCACCCGAATATAAATATCAACATCCAATTTATATGGAAATTATTGATGATTCCACAGCTAATATTTTAAATTATAAAATTGAAAATGATGTAAATGAACCTAATAAATTTGTGAATTTTAAAATTGGTTCTATGAATAAAGATGAACGAGTCTTAATTCATTTTTACTACTGGGTTCTTGTAAATAACACTGATTATTCAGAACTTCCCAATCATATCAATATCCCAAAGAGAAAGGATCTACCAGAAGAAACATTAAAATGGTTAGCACCCTCAAAAGCCGTACAATCTAATAGAATCCTTATCAGACTCAGAGCTAGACAAATGAAATTTCTTACAAACAATTTATTGACGCTTGCGAAAAGAATTGCAAAATTTTCTAGAAACCACAGATATCTCTTATTTCTTACCCAATATTATTTAGGTCTTTATAGATCTCAAGATGCCTTAACAACACTTTTAATAAATGGAGAATGTCCAGGCAGATCTCATTTAGGAAGTGCCCTTTTTAGAGCAAACAATGTTCCTGCCCGGATTCTTTTGGCAGTTCCATCAGGTTATAAATTCTGGTTTGAAATTCATTACATGACTGAGTATTACTGTCCAGGTTATGATTGGATTTTAACAGAAGTACATAGTGGGAAAACTCAATATCAACCAAAAAATCAGATAATTCAGAGAATATGCTATCCTGAAGATGAAGAAAATACTCAAAATGATTTTATTAATCCAAAAATGAAATGCTTAGAACGATGGTTTTGGATTGAAAATGAAAATGTTAAAGCTTACTATAAAAATTTAAAAGAGGGCAGTAAAACTAGAGGTTATAGAGAAAGTGAAGTATTTACTAGTTCACTGGTTGGAAAAGAAACAATCCAATTGACACAAGATGTGTTTAATGATTATGAATTTTATTTAGGTATGAATCTTGCTGGTGAAAACCTAGATCATTTCAAAAATGCAACATTCTTCCAAAAAGAAGCTGTTTATACTTTTAAAGGTGCTACAGATCCCTTCGGATATATTTACTATCTTAATAAAGCAAGTGAAGAATATAACAAAATAGTTTTCAAAGTGGCCTAAATGTCAGAAGATAAAAAAGAATCTACTGGTAACTTAAAAGCAAGTATTTCAATTACCGTTATCTGTTTTTTTGTTTTTTCACTTGGTTTTTTTCCTATTATTATTGGAGGAGCATATGTTTTATATTTTATTTCTTTTGATCAACTATGGCATTTTCTTTTAATACCATTTATTATTTATGTTGGATTTGTTGTAACTCTTTTTTATCAGATATTGTTTTCAGGCATTGTAATTCATATTTTTAAAATAAAATATAAACCTGGTGTTTATGATTTTACATATAACAATAAAATGGCTTATAGATGGATCCTTGTGTGTACGCTTTATACTCCTATTAGGAAGTTACTAGAGATGTTTCCAATAGGTGGAATTAAGTCAACATATCTTAGAATGCTTGGTATGAAAATAGGTGATAACTGCCTTGTAGGCGGGGTAATAAAAGACCCGTGTCTTACAGAATTTGGTGACAATATTACGATGGGGGAGTATGCAATTATCTATGGTCATATACAAAATATGGAGAAAACAACAATTACAATGGACAAAATAAAGGTTGGAAATAATTGTGTTATAGGTGCTGGTGCAATTATAATGCCTGGTGCAGTTCTTGAAGATAATGTAAAACTTGCCGCAGGTGCGCTTGTAACAAAAGGGCAGGTTTTAAAAAAAGGAAAAGTTTATGGCGGAGTTCCAGCAAAAGTAATTAAGAAAAAATAAAACAGTTATTTTCTAATAATTAAATTTTCAAAAAAAATTTTTCTTAATAATTAAGTGAATTAAAAAAAAACCTAAATATACAAAAAGTTATCAGTTAATTATGAAGGAGCTGCTTAGAAAAGAATTAAAAGATAAAAGAAAAAGATTATCAAATAGAAATATAATTGAAAAAAGTAATAAAATAAAAAAACAACTTTTTAGCCTTCCAGGTTTTAAACATGCATCTACAATACTTTTCTATGTTTCGTATGATAATGAAGTTAATACACATCAAATGATCAAAGACTGCTTAAAATTAGAAAAAAATGTAATAGTTCCTATTAGCAAAAAAGAAGACAGAACTCTTATTTTGTCAAAGCTAGACAACTGGAGTGATTTAGAAGTTGGCACCTATGGGATTTTAGAACCCCTTGCTAGTAAAAGAAAGGAAATATCAATTGAAGAAATTGACCTTATAATTGTTCCTGGTGTTGGATTTGATAGAGGTGGGTATAGAATCGGACATGGCAAGGGATACTATGACAATTTATTAAAGAAATCAATGAATGTTTTGCATATTGGTCTTGCTTTTGAATTTCAAATAGTAAAAAAAATTCCAATTGAAAGTCACGATCTTCCAGTTGATATAATTATTACTGAGAGAAGAATTATCAATTGTACATGATAAAAATTTAAGTTACAATATCTTTTAATCTATTTGTTTTTATTGCCTTTTTAATTTCCATAGCAATTCTTTCACCGTAACTTATAGATTCGCCATACAAATAGCCAGAATGAGGTGTAAATCTAGTTAATGGACTACCAGGTATTCTCATTGATACATCAAAAACAACCATCTCTTCTTTGCCTTTATCAGCAGCAATTGCTCCTTGTAAAGCAAAAGGACCAATTATTCCTGGTGGACATTCTTTTTGTGTTGTTTTTACAAATTTTTCACCAAGAGCAAATATCTTTTCTATTATAGATTCCTTGGTGGTTGCAGCTATATGGCCTGTTTCAATTAACTTTGGTTTCAAATATTTCAAAACCTCAAGTTGTTCATTTGCAGGAAGTCTTAAGAGTCCATCTAGATTGGTTTGTCTTCTTGTATCAGTTCCCATGATTTCAAGTTCATCATTAATTACCGAATAAAAATAATTGAAATTTATCTGAGCGCCAATTACATACTCTTCAATCACAGATTTTTCAAGTGCATCTTTTGTAATCAACTTTTTACCAAGTAATTCATCTGATTTTTTCCTATAATCATCAATGTTAGTCGCATAAAAAAATGCCCTCTCATATCCTCTTATTGCCTCACTTACTTTGACAATAACAAGTCTATCAATTTCTTTTGGAGATTTGAAAATCTTTGGGAATCGAATGCCAGCTTTTTCCAGTAAATAATACTGATTTTTCGGAACATCCCTTTCTTCAAGTTTAAGCATTCTACGAGATCCAAATATTGGAACCAAAAAATTATTTTCAATATCAGAAAAATCAAAATAAACCCAAAAATATCTATTATGAATAAAAATTGTATTTTTTGATCTTAATTCCTCTTGAACCTTGGACTGTGTAATATCTGCAAATCTATCAAGAACGATGGTATCATCAATACAACCCCTTTTATCTTTTCTTGTTTTGTAATATTTAGTATAGGTTTTTTCACGCCCTTTTTGACATACTGCAATAGTTCTAAAGCCATATTTTTTAGCACCACGACAAACATCAAGACCAGAGTGCCCTCCCAAAACACCAATTGTTATCTCATCCTTATTATAAGAATCAATCAATTTTTGAATTCTGTTTCTTTTAATCATATTGAATTCAATCCATAATAAAATTAACTATTTGAATTTTGGTCTTTTAGATAAATGAACTGAAAGAGGTATTGGTTCACTAGGGAAATCTTTAATATGTTTTGACATCAATTCATGTAGGTTTTTTACAGAATATTTGCAATTGCTATCTCCAATAGATTCGGTTCTAAATCTGGGGCTGAATTTCTTGGTGTTTCTTTCTTTTTCGCCAACAACAATTATAATTGGTATCCATTCTTTTTCTGCATCTCTAATCTTACGACCTACACTTTCTTCTCTATTGTCAATGTCTGATCTTATACGTGGATACTCTGATACCTTATTTAATTCATCAATAAAATTTTCACAATCGGAAATAAACTCATCTCCAACTGGGATAAATCTGAGTTGAGTTGGGGAAAGCCACAGGGGTAGCATAGGTTTTTGACCTTTGTTCATCTTGATTGCTTCTTTTTCAAGCAAAGCATAAATTACCCTTTCAATAGCCCCAGAAGGGCTGCAATGAAGAATTAAAGGATGTTTCTGGGTTCCATCTTTATCTGTGAATTTTATATCATATCTCTCTCCATTTTCTATGTCAATCTGATCAGTACTTAACGCCGAAGCCTTATCTGAGGTGTCAACAAAGTTAAACTCATATTTTAAAATAAAATAAAATATTCTTTCATCCCACATTTCTAATAAAATTGGTTTTCCAAGTCTCTTTACAAGATCAACCATAAAATCCTTATTATTTTCATAAAAGTTTTTGGTAGCTCTTAATGCCATTTCAATATCATCATTTTCTATACCTATATTTTTCAAAACACTAAGACATAAATCATATCTGACTTTGAATTCATCTTTAGCCATATCTAAATCAGATGTAAAAGCGTGTACATCTGGCATGGTAAAGGCTCTAAGTCTTCTTAGACCAGAAAGTTCACCTGATTGCTCTCTTCTGAAAGAATATCTTGTTAATTCATATATCTTAAGCGGTAAATCCTTATAGCTAATTGTAGCATCATGAGCCATTAAAAATTGTCCAAAACATGCAGCAAATCTTAGGAAAAAATTTCTCTTGTCACTTTCAATTTGATACTGCCTTGCCGGAAATCTATGTAAATATTCTGAAAGTGTTGGATGATCCATATCATACATTATTGGAGTTTCTACTTCTAAACCACCATATTCAATTACTCTTTTTGTTACATAATTTTCAATCAATTTTTTTATAAATCTACCCTTAGGATAAAACCTCATATTGCCACCATCTGAGGCGGGTTCATAGTCTGCAATTTCTAATTTCTTCATTAAAGAAACATGTGGTGGTTCCTGCTTTGCCACTCGTGATTTTTCTTTTTCATAAAATGAAAACTTCTTTAAATTTTCATGACCCTTAAAATTAAATTTGTCAATATCATGTAACTTGCCATCTTCTGTTAAAATATACCAATATGAGCTAAGTTTTTTTTCTTTTTTTAAAGACTCTGTTTCTTCTTCAGGTATTATCTCCCTAGATAATTCTGAAAGAGGGTGACCTTTACATGAAATTTTAAAAGCCTTATACCAACCAAAAGGCGAACGCTTAACATTGAAATTTTTTTGTTTAAGTTCGTACTCAATTTCAATAAGAATCTCTTGAGCCTTTTTTGGACTGGCCAAATCTGAAGATAAATGAGCATATGGATAGAGCATTATGTTTTTTACTTTAAGGCTATCAGCTGTTTTTTTGATTTCAATTACAGCTCGTAAAACTGCTTTTTTAGGGGATTTTTCATCTATTTTTTCAACTGCAGTAAAAGCAGTGAGAGCTTCCTCTAATCTGTCACCTTTTACCTTTGTTTCTTCAGGATTTTTTATTGCTTTATCTTTTATTTCGTATTCAATAAAGTCGCTGTGAATTAGCAGTAATTTCATTAAATCAGCTCCCTTAAAACAAATAGATATTATTAAATATAATGATTTATGGGGGAGGCGGCGGAGGTGTTAAACACCGCTTTTAAAAAATCTTGTATAGTAATACTTGCAATCCCATCTCTCCGCCTGAATTTAGAATATATTACACAATATAAGTATGTTTCGGAAAAAAAATTTAAAAAAATTCTCCTTAAACATAGGGAGAAAAAATAAAAATTAATGATTTATAAATTACAATTTTAAATCAAATTTTTGTAAGATTTTGCATCAAGTAACTCATCAATTTCTGACCTGTCGCTAATTTCAATTTCAACAAGCCATCCTTCATCATATGGGCTTTCATTGACTGTTTCAGGAACATCTTCAAGGTTTTTGTTTACATTTGCAATTCTGCCAGAAATTGGAGCGTATATTTCTGAAACTGATTTTACTGATTCAACAACACAGAGTTCATCACCTTTTTTAACTTCTTTACCAATCTCTGGAAATTCAACAAAAACAATATCAGTTAATTCTGATTGAGCATGATCAGTTATACCAACAATAACTGTATCACCTGTTATTTTAATCCATTCATGTGAATCAGTATATTTTAAATCCTCTCTAACTTCATTTGACATAACAATCAAATCAGGGATTTCAATTTAAATTTAAATATTTTTCTAATTTTGTTTAATCCAATCTTTGGGAACAATCGGTGGCTTTACAACTTTTGCTTTAACTGGTTTTCCTCGAATTATTATATCTAAAATGCTATCTTTTTCTCGATAATTTTGATTTACATAACCCATTGCAATTCCTGTATTAAGACAGGGTGAAAGTGTTCCACTGGTTACAACTCCCACCTTTTTTTTATCTTTTTTAATTTCGCAATTATTTCTGGGAATTCCCTTTTCAATGCATATAAAATTTGTTAGCCTTTCATAATTACCTTGTTCTTTTTGTTTTAAAATTGTATCCTTTCCAATAAAATCATGATCCCAATTTATAGTCCAAGAAAGTGTTGCTTCAAGGGGCGTTCTTCCTCCTTTAAATTCGTTTCCCGCTAAAATAAAACTCTTTTCAAGCCTAAGAGTGTCTCTTGCACCTAGTCCAATTGGTTTAATGCCAAACTCTTTTCCAGCATTAAGAATTTTTTTAAAAACATCACCAGCAATATTGGTTGGTGAAATTTGTAACTCGAAACCTAATTCTCCAGTATAACCAGTATGAGAGATAATACAGTTAATTCCTGCAATTTCAATATATTGACATCCAAAAAAACCAACTGTTTTAAGATCTACATCTGTTAGTTTTTGAAGTGTATCTCTTGACCTTGGACCTTGAATTGCCAGAATTACAAAATCTTTTGATACATTTTCTGCTGTTGCACATATGTCATATTCTTCTGCTTTTTTATTTAACCAATCTGTTACAGTTTCCGCCATACCAACATTTGGAATTATCATGTATTTGTCACCTAGATGCATAAAAATTGTATCATCAATAATGGTTCCATCTTCTCGGCAAAGTGCTGTATATTGACTTAATTTATCTTTTATTTTTATAGCATCTTCTAAGGTTGTAAGGCTTATTAGTTTTTCAGCTTCTTCACCTGTAATCCAAACATTACTCATATGTGATACATCAAAAAGACCTACCGTTTTTCTAACTGTCAAATGTTCATCTTTGATTGAAGTAAATTGTAATGGCATTTCAAAACCTGCAAATTCAGTAAATTTGGCTTTTAATTCTTTATGAATTTCATGAATAGGTGATCTATTTAACATAGGAAAACCCCGGCAGTTGAATATAATAATTATAGTTTAACATTTCGAAAAAACATTTATCAAATATTTAGCATAACATAGTACAATGAAAAGATTGAAAGGGCCTGGAATTTTCGGAGATAAAAATAAAATCTTTACAGAAAATCCAGTCTCATGTAAAGGTTTAAAGGTTTATAATGAAAGGATAATTAAATACAAAGGAAAAGAACTGAGATCATGGAATCCATATAGAAGCAAACTTGCCGCAGCAATTCTTAATGGTTTTACTTTTAAAATAAAGGTTGATTCAAATATATTATATCTTGGTGCCGCAACAGGAACAACAGTCAGTCATATTTCAGATATTTGTAAAGAGGGAATAATCTATGCTGTTGAAAATTCCTCAGTTGCTGTTAAAAAATTAATAAATGTATGTGAAAAAAGAAGTAATATAATCCCAATTTTTGAAGATGCAAATCATCCAGATCGCTACAGTTCAATTGTTACAAATGTTGATTTGATATATCAGGACATTTCACAAAGAAGTCAAGCTGAAATATTTTCTTCAAATATCTCCAGATACCTTAAGAAAGGAGGGTATGGAATATTAATGGTTAAAGCAAGAAGTATTGATGTATCTTTAAAACCTAAAATGGCCTATGAATTGGTATGTTCAGAGCTAAAAAAAAGCGGGTTAAAAATAAACGAACAGGTTGATTTAAATCCATATGTAAAGGATCATTTGGCAATTATTGTTACAAATTTAATTTAATCGAAATAGTCATTATAGAAATATTTAATTAGGTTTTTTAAAATGATTAAAAAAACAAGTATGAAGCGTTATATACATATTATAAAATTTTTTTTTCCTATCATTCTAGGGTTTAGTGTTTATATTATTGCTGGATTTTGGATGACTGCAAATTTACGAGTTAAATATTGGCCTCTTATTACAGCATATTTTTTTCCACCACTTGGAAAAGAATCTGTTATTCCAGCTGGGATTGCTCTTGGTTTTCATCCACTTGTTATTGCTACTTCCATTGCTTTTGTTGATATAGTTATTGCATTGTTTCTGTTATGGAATTATGATCTTGCAAAAAAAATTCCATTAGTTGGTATATTCATGGAAAAAGTTGAAAAAATTGGAAAAAGTTCATCTGATAAATATGGCTGGATTAAACCACTCCGATTTATTGGCATTGTTTTATTTGTTATTATCCCATTTCAAGGATCTGGTGGACTGGTAGGTTCTATAGTTGGCCGTTTAATTGGCATGAAGCCAATAAATACTTTTTATGCAATTACTATTGGAGCGATTTCTGGTACAATATTAATTGCTTATTTTGCAGACATAATTCTTGCAGTTTTTATTAAAAATATTTTAATTGGCCTACTTATTATAATAATAATTCTGGTAATTGGATTTATGCTATTTATTTATAAAAGAAGTAAAAATTCAAAATAAGATAGGAAATAACAAGGTTTTTTTCGACAATAACTGTACAATAAATTCTTTATAAATGTATAAAAATACTAATTATAAGTTAAGAATAATATAAATAATATAATGTTATAATGATTCCATACAAAAAAGATTGGGAGACATAATTATCTAATGAATAATAGATTGATTGTATATATGATAATTGTAATACTACTTTTTTCAATTCTAGTTCCAATCAATTTGCATGCTGATGAAAATAATTATTGGGATCAATTGTTTTCTTTTAGAAAAGAACTTGAAATCCCAATTAATACAAGTGATCCATATACAAAATACCAACCGATAGATATACCAATTAAATTTAAGAATCTTTGTTGGGCAAAAGACGAAGATGATCATTCCATCCGAGTTATATTTCAGGATGAAGGTGAATACATTGAATTAGAATCACAAATTTATGAACTTAACAAAATTGATAGTGAACATATTGATACTTGTAATCTTGTTTTTTTAATCCCTAATGAGGCAAATGGTAATGAAAAATACTATTTATATTATGACGATGAACAAAAACCAAGTCCAAATTACACAGATAGAGTTACTGTTGAAGAGTCTAAATATGCATATGAGCCAATACAGGGCTTAGGTTTTGAATCATCATATTATTTAATAAAAGAAAATGATGAAATAATCTATGGGGTAAACTGGAAAGGAAAATTCTTAAATGATCCTACTTCTCAGCAAATTGCCAAATTTAAAAAGGGTGCAACAGAAATTAAACCAAATAATGGAGACCATAGTGTTAATTTTTGTTTTAAATATTGGAGATTAAACGATGACATTTGGAATTTGATTTCAACACATGAACATTTTCTAAAAAGGAATCTTTCTGTTGATGGTAATCTAATGGTTAAATTTGGTATTATAAGTAAATCAAATAATAATCAATTAAAATCAACCGTTATATACAAATACTACTATTGTCCAACTGAGGACAAGAGGATATTTACAAATGTAAAACATGAAGTTACTGGCTATCCTCTTAAAACAGGTAAAGAAATTGATACAGCTTATGTAACAATTTACAATGGTAGAATTAAAAGTAGTAGCATCGAGGAATTAAATTTTGGGGAAATCCCCCCTTATTTACATTATTATTCTGAAGATGAAAGTATAAGAGAATATAAAATGGATCAAAATCCCGATAGTAAAGATTGGGAGGAATATATTAGTAAAGAGGATGATAAAGATCTTGGCAGTTCTGCATGGGTATCAGTTGATTATGGTAAAACAGACAAGGCACATGCAATTATTCTTTCATCTAATAAGATTTTAAAATCTGGAGCTGACGAAAGAGATGGTATTGAATTGCAATTGTATGAATCAAATGCCATAGATTATCCTGGATTAGATGGATGGTTTGCATATCTCTATTTAATGAGAAATGATTATGAAAAAGGATTACCATTAGATGTAATTTTACCTGAAGATTTTGTAGTTGAGTTTGATGCATTATATTTTACCACTGAAAAAGGTGGATATCCAAGAGTTGATAAAGAGGCAAGTATTTATCAAAAATTAATTTCCTTTCAACCTGAAGATGATATTGAATTCAAAGAAGATGTTGAAGAGGAAGAGTATAACCTCACTGTTTTTACACATTTATCCCCGGATTTGATTAGATTAATAGCCCAATCCTATATCTTTTTAAAACAGCCAAGAATCTGTATAGAATTAGTAAAAGATGATGCAACTATTGCACTTAAAAAGGCAAATAGAATACCCCTTACAGAAGACATAAAAATTGACTGGAGAAATATTACACTTTTTAGAAAGGCAAAGTTTTCAAATACTGAATCTGAAAAATATGTTGTCAAAGTCTGGCTTGAAAATATATTATTTAAAAAAGATAAACTATTAATAGGATATAAAATAGTTGATTTAAAGCAAGATACAAAGATGCGTATCTTCTGCAAACCTGAGGGAAAAATATATTTAACAGCCTTAAATCAAGAGCGTAAAGGTATAGAAGATGTAGAAATTTCCCTTATTGATGATGGGGAAACTATTGCAAAAGTAAAAACTAGTTCTAATGGTAAGGCAATTATTGGAGCACCATGTGGTTTTTTTAATTCATATCTTATGAATATTACCTATAAGGGTTTTTTAATTTCAAGTGAAAAGATTCGTTTAGGTAGAATTAGAGAGATATTACCAAAGTTTAAAAAATTGAATTTTAATGTTCATGATTTAGTTATAAACATCAATGATTCAAGTGAAAAGCCCCCTTCTTTTAATGTAGGTTTAAGCCTAACTAGTTCTGATATGGATAATCCAATTTCGTTAAAACCAGATGATATTAAAGATGGAACCTTTAAATTCAATTCTTTATATTCTGCAGATTATACTTTAAAAATTAATTATGAATCATTTGAAATAGAAGAATTAATACAAATTCCAGATATAGATAATTTAGATATAAATTTACTTGATTTTTCTGCAATTTTAAAAGATAAGTGGGATTTACCACCAAATGCACCCTTAGATATTTCTTTGACTTCTACAAATTTTAAAAGAAATCCTTTATTATACCCAGAAGAGGTAAAACCTGGTGAATATCTTTTTTCAAATCTTTATCCTGGTAATTATATTTTCAATGTTCATTATAAAGATTATACAATAGAAAAATTAATTGAAATTCTTGGCAACGAAGATAAAATTGTGACTATGGAATTTTCTGCTTTATTTAACCTTACAACAATTGCTCTAGATACCCGTGGCAATCCAATTAATGGAGCAGATGTTAAACTTATAAGAAATGGTCAAGAAATTAAAAAGATTACAAATGATAATGGAAGGGTTACGTTTTCTATTCCACCAGGTAATTATTTTGTTGATATGTATTTAGATGGTGAATCAATTGCTAGTAGAAAGGTAAATGTTCTATCTGAAAAATCTTATTCTATTGTTACAAATAGCGATCCGAACCTACCTTTAATTATAATTATTACTATAATAATTTGTCTTATTTTTGTTGGCATTTATTCTTACAAAAAAAGTGATAATGTATTTTTCCTAAAAATTATTGCAGTTTCACTAGCAATTATTGCATTAATTTCCCCTTGGTGGGGACTATCTGGTTCAAACTCTAATTCCTTTTTTGAAACTTCAACAGAACTTTTTATAATGCCTACAGACATGATAACACTTACATCATACGAAAATGTTACAGCCGGAGATGTTTTATCTCTTGAAGAAGAATTTAAATCAGTTATAGATTATTTACCAATTTTAATCGTCATTGGTATTTTTGTTTTAATTGTAAGTATTATTTTTGATAGATTTAAAGGACAGATAGCTACATTTGTTTTAAATTTTGCAACAGCAGCAATTCTTTTTGCAACAGCTATTATTTTTATATTTGCAATAGCAGATTTTACAAGTGTTGGTGTTGGAAGTGTTATTGGAAGTGGAAACATTTATATTGGTATTCCCGGGGAAAATATGATTAAATCTATTTCTTGTAGTTGGAATTTTAATTTGGGATTTTATTTAATATTAATCTCAGCTATAATTTTAGGAATTTTATTTCTATTAAATTTAAGAAAAATGTTAATCAATAAAGATAGGGGTAAAAAATCTTGAACATAAGAAAAAATATAAGTTATATTAATTCTATTCTTTTCAATTGGTAGGGAAATCTATGCCTGATAAACCCAGATCCATTTATATACTCAGCCTGTTATGGCTTTGCTTAAGTATAATCTTTGTTTTATGGGGGATCTTTTCATTAGATATTTTATTAGATGTAACTAGATGGAAAGAGCTCGGAACATTAGTTCCAATTCTCTTTTTTGGTTTTTTAATATCAACTGTATCATGGTTTGTTTTTTCATCAATTTTCATAATTCTTTCTTATGCATCTTTTAGAAAAGATAGCTGGGCTTGGTCAACAGGTATTATTCTTTCAACAATTTTTCTTGCAATTTTCGGTCTTATGCTTGCAGCATTTATGGTTACTGCGATTTTGTTTTTGGATTTTTTTTCTGTTGCAGGTTTAGTAACAGCAATAATTTCTTTTATTACAGATTTAGGAATAATCTTTTATTTAACTAGGCCTGTTGTAAAGTTATATTTATTACAAAATGATTCTAAAAAAGTTAAAGAAAATAATAGCACTCTGGGTTTTATATAGAAACATTGATTTCGCGAAGCATTTTATTTACAATATAAGTGGGTGCGTCGATTAATAAATCCTTGTATCTTGAAGATGGAATTAAATCTGATTTGCTAAGTTTTTGAGCATTTTTTACATGTTGTCGAATTTCTTCTATGTATAGTTCTTGAATTTTATCCTTGTTTTTTACAAATTTTCTCTTTATCTCTCGCCGTTTTAATTTACCGATTTTAACTGTTCTTTTTTCAAGTCTGTTTAAAATGGGAACAATAACACTATCTATCATTTCTCCATGAGCAAGATCAACTAAGTCATCAGCAAGTTGGTATGCAAGGCCTATTTCTCTACCGTAGTCTGCAAAAACTTTTAAAATATCACCAGTCATATTTGCACCTAATGCACCTGCCTTACAAGAGGATGAAAAAAGTGCTGCTGTTTTCATATCAATTATTTTATTATAAGCTCTAAAAATATCAGATTTCGTGGAAATATTTTTTAAATCAACTCTATTTTTATTAAATTCAACTTCATCTATTTCCCCTTTAACTACTTCATTCCATGAATCAACATATAGATCTGCCCAATCCTTTCCATGTTTTAATGCAATTTCAAAACCTTGAACAAGCATTTTATGACCGGTTAGTATTGCCTTTCCAACACCTTCCTTTATGTGATATGCTTTTTTACCTCTACGTGTTTTATCTTTATCAATTATGTCATCATGAACAAGAGAAGCACCATGGGCAAGTTCAATACCTACAGTTCCTAAAAGAGCCTCTTGATATTTTTCTCTAGTTTCGTTTCCCTTGGTGCATGCTTTAAAAGCAAGTGCTGCTAGAAGGGATCTTAATCTTTTTCCACCATTCAAAATTTCAATTATTTGTTTATCTCTTATTGTATTAGTGATTTTTTGTTCAATATCAACTCTTGTTAAATCGAAGAATTCGTCTAGTCCATTCTTTTTTTCTTCCTCTATAGTAATCTCCCCCAATGGTATTGAAATAGGTGGAATAGGAATTCTATATGTTATTAACCAAATTATAATACTTTTGTTTGTAATTTATTATTTTTATATTTTGATTAACAATATAGTTAATTCATTTCAGGTTTTAAACTTTTTGCTGATGATAATAATCCTAACTATTCAATCATCTTTACCATATTTATTATTTTAAATATATGTAAATTTTTTATATTTATAATTTTCCATTTATTATATATATTAATAATAATTTTTATTTTATTATATATTTTTAAAAAACTCTATCGTCGATAAGATTTTGCAACAATATAAACTTCAGAACTACTTTTTCTAGTAGCTGGTGGAGTAAATAGTTTAACAGTAGAAAATTTACCTTTAACTTTTTTAATAAACTCATCTAGTTCTTCACCAGAAAAGACCTTACATAAAAAAATTCCATTGGTTTTTAAAACCAACTCTACAGTTGTAAGAGCCTGCTCGCAAAGATAAATGCTTCTAGCATGATCAACAGAGTAATTACCAGAAATATCAGGAGACATATCTGAAAGAACCACATCTGCCTTCCTTTTTTCAAGAATATCTATTAATTCCTGAATAGAAGTTTGTTTTGTTATGTCCCCTTCTAAAAATGTAATGCCTTGTATTGGTTTAATGGGCGAAATATCTATTCCAATGACAGTTCCCTTGTCACCAACAATTTCTTTTGCAATCTGACTCCATCCACCTGGAGCAGCTCCTAAGTCAATTACAGTATTGCCCTTTTTTAAAATCTTAAATCTACTTTGAATTTGCCTTAATTTATAAGCAGAGCGGGCTCGATATCCTACCCGCTTTGCCTCTTTATAAAAATGTTCTCTTTTCTTTTCTTGGTACCAGCGTGTCATAACTAAAGGATGATATCAATATCAAGTCTCTCTGCAAGTTCTTTGTATCTATTTCTAATTGTAACTTCTGTAACACCTGCAACATCTGCAACCTCTCTTTGTGTTCTTCTCTCACCACATAGAATTGATGCAATATAGATTGATGCTGCTGCAACTCCAGTTGGTCCGCGCCCACTCGTAAGTTCTTTATCAGCTGCATCCTTTAAAATTTCAATTGCCTTAGATTGAACATCTCCAGAAAGCTTTAGTTCACTGCAAAAACGGGATATATAATCTTGAGGTGATGTAGGCATGAGTTTAAGACCTAACTCACGAGCAATAAATCTATATGTTCTTCCGATTTCTTTTCTAGATACTCTGGATGACCCTGCTATCTCATCAAGTGTTCTAGGAACATTACACTGACGACAGGCAGCATAAAGAGCTGCAGCAGAAACACCTTCAATACTTCTACCTCGAATTAAGTTTTTAAGAACTGCTTTTCTATAAATCATAGCTGCAGTTTCTCTAACATTTCTTGGAAGGCCCATTCCTGAGGCCATTCTGTCAAGTTCTGAAAGTGCAAATGCAAGGTTTCTTTCAGTTGCATCAGAGATTCTAATCCTTCTCTGCCATTTTCTTAAACGATATAACTGTGCTCTATTTCTTGTTGGAATAGATTTACCATAAGAATCTCTATTTTTCCAGCCAATCATTGTTGATAGTCCCTTATCATGAATAGTATATGTCATTGGTGCTCCAACACGGGCCCTTTTTTCTCTTTGGTCAGAATCAAATGCTCTCCATTCAGGGCCATGATCAATAAAGTCTTCATCTATAACTAGTCCACAATCCTCACATACAAGTTCTGCTCGAGAATAATCTTTAGTTAAATGTGTACTACTACATGATGGACATCTAGTGATTTCTTCAATGCTTGGCTTTTCTTTCTTTTTTTTTGATGAGCTTGGCATCATCTTATGCATTCCCCCTTATTTTTATACTTTCCGATATGCTTTTAAAGGACAATAAAGAACTTATATAAATACTTTTCTATCATACTTTTTTTATAAAATGGGTCTGTCTAATTAGACAAGACATCCTGTCTAACGAGCAAAAGCTAATTAGACAAAGGCAATAAACCTTAATAAATTTGTCATATGTAAAATTATATAAATGTTATGTTTGAACCGGCTTTGCACGGCTTTGCCCAATAATTATTTATTGTGCAAAATTGCACAATAATTGAGATTAAGAACCTTCAACATCAATTCTACTCTGAATATGACTAATACCCTTAAACTTGAGATGGACAATGGAATAATATTGTGGGGTCGTCCTGATGAATATTTTGAATTAAATGATGATAATATCGTAGCTTTGCCCTAAAAGTCCATTTTGACTCAAAAGTCGATATTTTGACTTAAAAGTCTAAAAAAACTTTTTTATTTTTTTTAAAACCATATAAAATTGTATCAAATTAAATGTGGATAAAAAAGTATAGTTACATTTCTTCCATAACTTTCCAATACTTCAATATCTTTTAAATTTAAACTATCTGATTTATCAAATATACAAAATATTTTTCTGACTGTAGAATCATCTTCTTGAGATAATCTAAAAATATCATCTGTTGCATCTTCCAATTTTCCTTTTTTTCTGCTCTCTTTTAAGATAAATTTAAATTCAGCTATTAGACAATGTGAAATTTTCTGGTCCTTATATTTTTCAGCTTTTAACTCTCCCAGTATCATATCATAATTCCAAGTAGAATAAACATGAATCAGTTTTGGATTCTTTATTTTATCAAGACAAAGACTATACATCATACCAATTATATCCTGTTCTTGATGTGGTGCAAAGTTACCATTTTTAGCCCTTTCACAAAGAGCTTCCCAAGATTCAATAAAGATTCTTTTGTATTCCATTTTTCTCCCAATTTTCAAATCTTTTATTTACTATATAACTATTTGTTATATTTTATAACAAACTGTTCAAATTTTATTTTAAAATGTTACATCAACTAAATATCTAAGAATATTATTTTTAATCTGGTGAACATATAATGGAATATAATCTAGAACAAGGTAAAAAATTGATTGAAGAGTTAATTGATTTATGGTTTGAATGTAGTATAAGATGTGAGAGGATAGAGAATTTGATAAAACAAATCTATGAAAAAACAAATAACAGCATTAAGGACGTAAGTTAAAGTAAATGTTTCGTTACATTATTTTAAGGTACGTTTCACAATCCATGCAGCAGCTATCATTAAAATTAATAAAACTCCTAGTAGAGGTAAGAATACAGCAGATACGTTTAAAAGATTAGCCCCAAAATCTTTATTGATGTCGACAAGAATAGGTATTTGTGTAAAACCAACGATAATAAAAGCAAAGACTGCAACGAAAATACTGAATATTTGGAGAATCCTTCCATAAAATTCTTTCCTGATCACATCAACTTCATTTTTTATTTGTATCACATTGACTTTTGTCTTTTTCACTTCATCTCTCATTTCTGTTACTTTACTAAATATCTCTTCAATATTATTTTCAATTTCACTCACTTTTTGTGCTTGTCCATCTATTCTCCCTATAACCTCTGTCCACCTTTCTCTGAATTGTTTAAATGTCAACCCCTTCAATTCATCTTGGATTCTAGATATTCCCTTTCTTGTAAGTTTATAAAACTTTTTTTTCTTATCTGTGAAGATTTGAGGCTTTTCTCCTTCTATTGTCATAACTTTTCCTGGAGGAACTGCCATTTCATAACATTCAACAAATTCATTGTCAACTAAGTCTTTTAATGCTTGTGTAAATTTCTTTACATCTAATGTTTTTCTGAATTTATCCTGGAATATTACAGCAATTAATTCTTCTAATGCTTTTTCGGTATAACGAAATTGAGGATTTCCATATAATATTTCTAAAATTAACTCTTTAATCTCAGATATATTTCTATCAACCATAATATTACTTCCAAAAATAAAATCATATACCTGCTATTTGAATCTATGTGAAATTAATTATTTCAGAAGAGATGATGGAAATTATCTTTCAGATTTACTGGAAAGATGTTTAAAGGCAGAGAGAGATTAATAAGGGAACAACAAGAAGAAATGAGTTTTTACGTAAAGCTGTACCGTTATGGCGTTCTAAATAAATTTTACATTTACATACAAATAAACAACGTTACATTAATGTAAATATATGCTTTGACCTAAAAGTCTGTTTTGACTTAAAAGTGACTTATGGCTAAGCCATATTAGTACAAAATATCTAAAATTTAAAACGAAATTGTTTTTATATATGTTTTAGTGATTCTGTTGCCTTGTCGGGGCTTTGCACGTTTAATCGCATTTACACGTAAATTCAGCACTCTGCACGTAAAATGCTTGTATAATACTGATTCTGCACGTTTATTCAAAACTTATAGGAGTTGAAAAATTTGATTTTACGTGTAAATCAGTTAATTTTAAATAATCTATCAAACAGAAAAGAAATTACAGTCCTATTCTACAAAGAGTGATATATTTAGAGGAGCATGCTTTAAAAGTCTGTTTTGACTTAAAAATTCAGTTTAATTTTGTGAAAAATAAAATTAGGAATTTTTTATCGAAAAATTGGTAAAAAATAAAAAATCAGGTGTTAAATACCTGATTCTCATATTTATTAGATTTTAAGGAGATTTAAATACCTGTCACCGAAAACTCATACCAGTCCTCAAGATACCAAGACTCAGGTGGAAATTGAGAATCATCATTTATAAACAGAACATTATCATCAGGATCACACAACGCCGCATATACACGATACGATCCATTGCCACCCTTAAACGAACTTGTATTAACATTATTAGGATTAAATATCGTATCAAGCCCAAGACTATCACCATTATTAATGATCCTTGGAGAAGTATCATTTACCACTACTAAATCAACATACCATTCCTCCAAAGTTTCATTATAAAACTCAATCTGCATCAAAAGATAACCAGAAATATTAGTATTACCAGAATTATATATTTTTGACTCATAACCTGTATAAAACTTAAAAACATCGCTTTCCACACAATTTCCATTATCATCAGAAACACTGACATTCCAATACCACCACTGACCATTCACACTTACATTACTAAAAACCTGATGATACGTACCATTACCCACGCTGTTGTTGGTTCCGAAAAACTGCCAACTGCCACTGCTGTTACTAAACCAAGTAATAGTCATATTGTCACCTTCGTTATCAGAAACCGTTATATTCAACAAAGGAGCAATACCAACACCTGTACTACCATTGGTAGGATATGGATCGCTTATAACAGGTGCTTTATTCGGAACATCACCATATGCATCAAAGATGGTAATGGGATTACCAAGAATCTGACCCCATTTAACAGTATCAAAAATATCCTCAGTGTCAATAATAACCACTTTAATATATCGACCAGTTTTATCCGTATTATCAACCTCCTGCCAAGCTCCTGTATCTTGCCAAGAGGAGATACCTGTTGCTACAGCTGTTCCCCAATCTGACTTATTATCACTCACATAAATACTGACATTTATCGGATCGGCCGTTGTCACTGAACGACCCCTGACTTTCTTAATTGTAAGATTCTGACCGAGATCAAGAATAAAATAATGAGTATGACCGACAGATCCTTGATGCCACCAGTAGTCATAATCTCCATCTAACGCCTCCTCCAAGGTATGAGTCATGGTATCTCCACAATGACTGTCATATTCACTGCTGCTTATACCAAGCCAGTCATCGCTATCCAGCCAATGCATCATCGTACTTTTTTCCTGACCTACACTGAGAGTCCCAATTTGTATGAACAAAGTAACAGGAGCATTATACTCACCTTCACGTGATTTAACAGTTACCTCATAGGTGAGATCCTCATTCCAACGAAGATAAAGATCTCTGCTCAGATGATGAGTAGGTGGATTTGTACAAATAAGACGGACAACGGTATTATTGTCCATATCTGTATAACTATTATTCAATGTTTGACTGAGAAGAATATCCTCGAAACCAGAACCATTGTAAATCCTAAGATAGTTATCATTTTCTACGTTAGCTATCTGAATGTCTTTCATCTCCCAGCCGAAACCAAAAACATAAGGAATATCATCCTCATCCAAGTTTTTAATATAAGGTATAACTGTGAGATCAACATCATCTACACCCAGATAATAACGAATGGCCAGACGGAAATCATAACCACCATATGTTAGGTCTTTCCACAATGTAGCATTTACAAAAGTCTCATCATCAGTTGTTATGTTTTTATTGAAACCGCTAAGTTCATCCGTACGATATATGAGATTCCACATGTCATTGTTATGGTATCCCAACATCAGCACATTATGTGCCCAGTATTCATCCATGTGGTTGGTGAACTGAACACCATTACTGATGTTAAAATAATAAGAATTATAATTATTC
>CAYFVP010000106.1:0-24120 GCA_964346655.1 uncultured Thermoplasmatales archaeon | reverse complement strand
TCCATATTTCTTCTCCAGTATCAGCATTCCAACAGTAAATATCGTAATAGTTAGAGGCTACGTAGACTTTACCATCAACAACTGCAGGACATGAGCAAGCACTTGACGCACCATCCATCCGATTATGCCAGAGTTCCTCACCGGTATCGGCATCCAAACAATAGAAACGGTCCTCAACAATACCACCACCCAAAAATGAACTGAAGTAGATTTTTCCATTTGCAACAGCAGGAGAACCCCATGTCCAATACGGTAATGTTCCAATCCAGAGTAATTCACCAGTTTCAGCATCTAAACAACAACCTCCACCACCACTGGAATATACTTTTCCATCTATAACAGCTGGCGGAGAACTCATTGTACTATTCCCCAAGTAACTCCATATTATTTCTCCGCTTTCAGCATCCAAACAGTAAAGATAGTTATTGCCACTGCCAGTATTTTGATCATTACAGCCAATGTATACCTTTCCATCAACAACTGCAGGAGATCCACAACCCTCCCCGAACAGATAAGACCATAATTCATCTCCATTACTAGCATCTAGACAGAGTAAGACTCCATGAATATTCTCTATATCATAGCTTATATAGACTTTACCATTATAAACAGCAGGGGAAAATGCGAGACCATAGGGTTTAGAAATACTCCATATTTCTTCTCCAGTATCAGCATTCCAACAGTAAATATCGTAATAGTTAGAGGCTACGTAGACTTTACCATCAACAACTGCAGGACATGAGCAACCACTTGACGCACCATCCATCCGATTATGCCAGAGTTCCTCACCGGTATCGGCATCCAAACAATAGAATCTGTCCTCAACAATAACATTACTCAAAAATGAACTGAAGTAGATTTTTCCATTTGCAACAGCAGGAGAACCTAGTATATTCCAACCAAATGTACGAGTCCATAAAACATTGTTTGTCTGTGGTGCTATAGAAGTTGAGTATCCAGTATTTTCAAGGTCATGTTGAAGCATCGGCCATTCATCATCTTCCAAGGGGAATGATTCAGATTTTATAAGGATTTGATTTTTTATAATATTTTTATTAATATTCGAGCTTTCTACTTCTGGTAAAACAGTTGCGATTATTAACAGTATCATTACAGATGTAATTATTATTTTTTTCTTTATTTTTATCAACCCCCTTTGATTTATAAAGAATGTATACTTAATGTACTATTTATAAATATCTATTTCGTAAATATTAAATACTGATTATCTATATAAAGAAGATGTGGTTTTATAGTAAATGAGATGGTTTACGACAGGATACAGATATCACTACCAAAACCTCTACATGAGAAGTTAGAGAAGGTAGCAGAGGAACTTCACATGACCAAATCAGGTGTCATTCAGATGTTAATTAGAGATTATAATAAATCTAAATAAATGAGAGACTGGAGATAGGATAAGAAATTAGGAATTGATAGAGGGTCAAGGAGTGCATCAATTTCCACTACCAATTCTTTATTTTTAGATATATTCCACAGTACCTCTTTTTGAATGATATTATCTTAAGTGAAAGCAATAATTAAAGGGATAAACACAAGAGAAACTATTGACATCAACTTAATTAAAATATTAAGCGATGGACCAGATGTATCCTTACATGGATCTCCAACTGTATCACCAATAACAGTTGCCTTATGGGAAGCCGATCCTTTACCGCCCAAATTACCAGATTCAATATATTTTTTAGCATTATCCCACGCACCACCAGAATTTGCAAGAAATACTGCAAGTAAAAAACCTGTAGCAATCGAACCCATCAATAGACCACCTAATCCAGTAGGTTTCAACACAATACCTACGACAATTGGCGAAATAACTGCCATCAAACTAGGAACTATCATTTCTTTAAGTGCTCTATTTGTACTTATCTTAACACATCTTTCATAATCTGGTTTGTTTTTATTACTCTCAAGAAGTTTAAATTTTTTAAATTGATATCTAACCTCTTCCACCATAGAATATGCCGCTTTTCCAACTGCACCCATTGTTAGAGCTGCAAAAACAAAGGGAAGCATTGCACCAATAAAAATTCCTGAAACAAGATAGGGATCACTTAAGGAAAGGTTAAGAGGTGCAAGCCCCTTGCTTTCTAAAAATGTATTTGCTGTAAAAATATATGTAAAAATTAAGGCTAAAGATGTAATTGCAGCAGAGCCTATTGCAAATCCTTTACCCATTGCAGCAGTGGTATTTCCCACCGCATCAAGTTGCTCGGTTCTTTCTCTTACTTCTTTACCCATTTCTGCCATTTCAGATATACCTTGTGCGTTATCTGCAACAGGTCCATAACAGTCAGTTGCAAGAGAAACACCAAGAATACTAAGCATTCCAACTGCAGATAATGCAACACCATAAAATCCTGAAAATTCAAAAGCAAAAATCATTGCAGCAACAACAGAAATAATAGGTATTATTGTACTAATCATTCCCACTTGTAATCCTTGAATTATGACTGTTGCAGGTCCTGTTTTAGAAGATTCAGCAATTCCTTGAGCAGGTTTTCTTTTTTCAGAAGTAAAGTACTCTGTCGAAAGTCCAATAATTATTCCAGCAATAAGACCTGCCAGCATTGCATAAAAAGGTTCGAGTCTACCTATAAGATACCATGTTGCAATACCACCCAGTATTGCAGTTAAAATGGTTGCAGTAAATAAGGAATTTCTTAATGCACCGTAGATATTTTTTCCTCGACCCAATATTACAATCAATGTTCCAAATAATGCTGATATTATTCCCATACCAGCAATGATTAATGGAAGCATAATAAAATTTAAAGTATTACTTGAAGCAAGTAGTTCTGCTTTGGGAAGCCATGGTAGAATCTCTCCACCTGTTATAACAGCACCGGCAATTGCAGCTAATGCCATTGTTGCAATAATTGAATCAACATATGATTCAAAGAGATCTGCACCCATCCCAGCAACATCTCCAACATTGTCGCCTACCTGATCTGCAATAACAGCTGGATTTCTTGGATCATCTTCTGGAATTCCTGCTTCAACTTTTCCAACAAGATCTGCTCCAACATCTGCAGATTTTGTATAAATGCCCCCACCAACACGAGCAAATAATGCAATTGAAGATGCTCCAAATCCAAAACCAAATAAAATATTGGTGGTAACACTTGCACCTAAATCGAAAATATTAAAAAATATATAATACAAACTAAAAATTCCTAACACTCCTAAACCAACAACAACCATCCCCATTACTGCTCCGCTAGAAAACGCAATTGACAATCCCTTGCTTAGATGTTTTTTGGTTCCTTCAGCAGTTCTTGCATTTGCCATAGTTGCCATTCTCATACCAATATTTCCTGAAACTGCTGAAAAAATTGCACCCACTACAAAGGCAAGACTTAAACCCCAATGCATATTGCTACCTTCAACTTGAGATGCAATCAAAAGTAAGAATGCAACAACTATTACAAACACAATTAATACTTTATATTCACTTTTTAAAAATGCCATTGCCCCCTTCCGAATCGCTGAGCTTAATTCTTGCATTTTTTGGGTTCCAGGATTTTGTTTTTTAACTCTGTAAAATAAAATAGATGCAAAAACAATAGCAATGATTCCCCCGATAGGTGCCAAAAGCGAGATATCAACGTTCATTTTTCTCCCACATTAGAATGTTTCCTTTGAATCAATAAACATTATTTAACGATTGTGATTTTATCTTTAAAAATTTAAATTTGATTTCGACAATAAATGTAAAGATAATAATATAAATTATAAACAGAATTATATATTATATAAATATAACACATCAAATCATAATATTGTAATTATAACACATTAAACCATAAAAATATAATAAAGATTCAAAGGGCAAATCATCATGTTTAAACATCTTGGTAGGCTTATTGAAAAAAGACCATTGCTTGTAATATCTGTTATTCTTTTCATAACCATCGGTTTTGGAATTATGATACCTGGATTGGAGTTTAAAACAGATTTTAAAGATTTTATGCCAGATGAAGAAGTAGTTGAAGCATACTGGAGAATAGCAGATACATTTGGACGGACTCAATTGATAATGTTTCTTTATTTAGAAAAAGATAACTCAGAAAGTATTATCACAGCAAAAGCCCTAAGAGAACAGATATACCTAGAAAATGAATTAAAAAAATTACCAGAAATAAATCAGGCACTTAGTATCATTACAATCATCGATCAGTTTTGTATATTAGAATTTGGTGATACAATTAATAACTGTACAGATGAACAAATCGAAACTGTACTCCAAGATATATTACTGGATGACTTTCCCACTTCAATTAAAGTTTTTGATGAAGATGACCCAAATGAAAAGAAAGATTATAACAGATTCCCAAGGATTTCAAGAGGACGATCAATAGACGAAATCGATGTAAAAAATTGCCAAGTATCTTATGACGAAGAATTTATGACTTTTTCATTTGAAGTTTATGATTTATCCAAATTTGAATCTAAATTAAAATCTCCTATTCCTCTTGTTAATATTGTTGAATGGTATCTTGATTTTGAAAATATTATTCAACCAGATCCAAGACTTGATATTGATTATAAAATTGCAGTTCATATTGAACCTACTCATAATATTTGGGAGTTTGGAAAGGGGGTCTTAAATAATATTAGAGATATTTTAACCCACATTAAAAACCGGGAACTTATTAATAACTATAAAAAGGATGCATATCTATGGATAAAACCACCAGGTCAGGACATATACTTTCCATTACCATTAAAAACTGCAAATATTGATTTTAATGTAAATAATAATAAAATCGAGTTAAAAGTATCAAGAGAAGAATTAGGAAATTATGGTATTTCTGTTAGATTCGGATTTTTTGAACTACCTTCCAAATTGACGAATTTTAAAGCAGGTACTAGATATTACAAATCTCTAATAGGAAGATTACCATGGTTAAGATTTTCTGTAAATTCAAGCTTTATTATAAACTTCATTAATAAAATAAAAAACAGACCCTTTTTAGGACCAATATCTGAAAAATTTTTAAAATTTTTTACAAATATTACATGGAAAGATTTTGATCAACTCTATGAAAGTGCAAAGACGGGCATACCACTTCCAGATAAAATTGCATTAAAGGATATCGAAGAATCCTGGGCAAATGCAGACATATCACCAGATAAAGGTGTATCAAAAAATCTACTATTTATTAGGACGCAGCTCTTTGATGAAATGAAAGTAAATACTCTATCTTTTTTATCAAAAGACTATGAAATAACTAAAAAACCATCTGCTGGAATTATAATACTTCAACTAAACATTAGTTGGGATTATCAAAAAAACTTAAAAACCACCAAGTATATAGTTGAAAAAATCGAGGAAATCGATAAAGAGTATAACTACTTGATGGTTGATGAAACAGGAGATACAGTTATTTCTTATCAGTTAAATGAAATCACGATGGAAGCAAATCAGGTTATTATGCCCTTAATTTTTATAATAATTATTGTTGTTTTATATATCTTTTTTAGAAGAACATCATATATGATTTTACCCCTTCTTGCACTAGTTGTATCTGTAATTTGGCTTTTTGGAACCATGGTTTTATTGGATATACCATTTACAACAATGTCAATTGCAATTGTTCCCCTACTATTAGGACTTGGTGTTGATTACTCAGTTCATCTATCCCATAATTACAGATTAGAGCTTTCAAAAGGTCAAACACCTGCTGTGGCAATAAAAAGATCAGTTCTTGAAATTGGTACAGCAATGTTTCTAGCAATGATTACAACTGTTATTGCTTTTTTATCATTTTTAAGTGCTTCAATACCACCATTACGAGATCTCGGCCTTCTTCTGGGTCTTGGCATTTTTTACACATTTATCACAGCAATAACCCTGCAAGCAGCAGTAAGATATGTATTAGATAGAAAAAAGGAAAAATTCAAACTAGGAAAGAAAAAATCATTTAGATTAAATATAATTATGGGTAAATTAGCAAAAGCTGTTTTAAATCATCAAAAATCAATTTTTGCAATACTTTTATTAATAACAATTATTGCAGGAATTGGAGCAGCACAAATAAAAACAGGATTTGATTTAAATTCATTTTTACCTGAAGATAATCCAGCAATAAACGTGCTTGGAAAAATAGAGGAAAACTTTCCTTCAGTAGGTCAATATCAAGAATTAATCCTCTTAGAAGGAAATATTGCAAATGTAAATACATTAAAGGGAATTAGAGAAACCCATGAAAATTTTATTGATGATACCTTTGTTTCAAGAAATGCTGATGGCTCTCCAAAATCAGAAAGTGTTTATACAATAATATCTAAAGCTGTAAATAACAATAATACACTTATTGAAGAATTTGATTTAGATGAAGACACATTTATTCCAAAAAAAGATACCGATGTAAAACGATTATTTGATTATTTATGGAATAGTTTTGAATATGGAATTCAAACACAATTAACCATTCAAAAAAATGGTTATGGAAAATATGACATAGGCATAATTCGAGTATATGTTAACATACCTACTGCAAAAAGAGAGGGAGCAGATCTTAATAAAGATCTGACAATTTTAGCTGAAGAGCTTGAAGAAGATGTAACAGATTATAATAATGTCAAAGTAACAATTACTGGATATTGGATTATAACTCATACCATTACTTCATCTCTTACCGAAAGTCAAATTCTTTCTACAGGAATTTCACTTATCCTTGCATCTGTTGTTTTAATTATTGCATATAAGAGGTTAACTCTTGGAATTATCGCAATGATTCCTGTGATGATTTCCATTGTATGGATTCTTGGTACAATGTTTTTTATGGGATACAACCTTGATGTTTTAACTGTATCAGTTACTTCTTTAACAATTGGAATAGGTGTTGACTATGCAATTCATGCAACAGAAAGATTCAGACTTGTTGCAGATAAAACTGGAGATATCAAAGCCGCTCTTACTGAAACCATTTCAAAAACAGGCGGCGCACTTCTTATTGCTGCGTTAACAACTACGCTTGGATTTGGAATGCTTATTTTAGCACCAATGCCGCCACAGGCTCAATTTGGTATAATAATGGTATTAACTATTTCGTTTGCATTTATTACATCTGTACTATTACTACCGTTAATACTTGCAAGATGGGCAAAATGGAGTAAAAGCAAAAAAGGCTATATCATTTCAACAAAATCGCCAGACGAAGAATATATTAACGAAACAGAGTAGCCAAAAAATGAAAATAAAATATTTTTATAATATCTATTTTTTATCTATAAATTAAGTAGATTTTCAGAATTTTAATCTAAAAATAAAAAAAAGGTAAGATTTTGTTATTTTTGTTTAATTATTATTTGTAAAGCCCGCTTACTCCGTTAATATCTCCACACTCTAAGGTTCTCTTTTTTGTTTCACCGTTTTCTGCATATCCATACATCGTTTGTTCGAAGCATGTAGAAGTATATAAGTCATCTAGTCCTACACTATGTCCAAGTTCATGGGTTGCTATTGATTCAAAGTCCATTTTTCCAGCTTCTCCAGTTAATGACCAGTCAAAATCATCTTGGTTGTAGATTTGATCCCACTCGACTAGTTGTCTTCTCGGTGGTGGTGCGCTGAAGATTCCCCATACAATGGTTACTGCTATTACTCCAGGTTGAGATATACTTCCAAAGTATACCTCATTTAAATTATCTGGATAGATTGTATCTGCAAATAATAAATCATCTGTGACAGTTCCTGAGCCTATTATGTCTTTACCTGCGGCACTTTCCCATTTCTCGATGTCAGAAGCAAAGTTATTGACAATGGCACCTTCATTTAATCCTTGGTTGTTTGAAGGATTTATAACATATGGTTCCACAGTTTTCCATTTTGCACCTTTTGACATGAAGTCGTAGCATTTACAGTCATCGTCTTGTGGTGGATCTCCACCACCTTGGCAATCTGGACAGTCTGCATCTTCCCATCCTTGACATACTCCATCGTTGTTACAGCCAGATGGTTTTCCATATCCTTTTTTATAATCTACAAATGCATATCCTTGCACTGTATCTCCTTTGTATGATTTTGTTCCTAGATCGTATACTCCTGGTGCTATTTCTTTTGCATGTTTTGGTATTGTAAAATCATTGTTTTTATTTGATGGCGTGTTTTCTGGTTGTATAGCTGTCACAAGTGTTGTTGATATCAGTAATGCTATAACAATTCCCAACAGTATTTGTTTTTTCATTTTTATTATGCTCCCATAACTTTCTTTAATTTATATTATAGACGTTAATAAATAAAAATTTTATAAATGTTTCGATTGATAATGGAAATTGCTGTACAAAATTTGTTTTACAAGCGCTCGCCTATCGATAAATTTATATAATAGGAATGATAAATATTAACATGCCTAGAAATAGATGAAGATATTTGGTATCTATCATCGACTAATGGGGGAGCGCGTTGGAGATTTATGTTAGCTTCAAACAACCTCTATTTCTAGGCAATTCCGTTTTTTAAAATTTTATCAGAAATAATCTATTGAAACATAACCAAAAGAGCTTTTAAAAAACTAAAATGAAATCAAAAAAATAATCTTTAATATTATAATACGTATTTTTCAATATATTCTTCAATTTTACTTTGCCTCTCAATTTTTCTTCGTCTAACCTTTTTACCTTCAAGCAAATCTTTCAGTTTATATACGTGGCTATACATCTTTCGTTCTTTTCTAACACTACTCCAATAATATCCTTCATCACGTGAGCCTTTCATAATCAAAATCTTTACCTCACCGGGAAGTCCATCTCTAGCAGTTCTACCCTTACGTTGAATATGCCTTATAGCAGATGGCACAGGCTCATAAAATAATACCAAACTGGTCGTTGGTATATCAATACCTTCCTCGCCAATGCTTGTTGAAATCAAGATATTGTATGTCCCGCATCTGAATTCATCCAGAGTTTGCTTCTGTTCCTTCTGACTCATGCCCTTTTCTTTTCCTGTTTGTGTTTGACCAATGAACTTAACAGGTTTTGCTCCCTTTACCTTATTTAACTCTGGAATAAGCATATCAATTGTATCACGATATTCAGCAAAAACCATAATTCTAGCATCTCTTTTTTCCTGGAGATGATTTTTTATGATATCCTTTGCCAATTCAATTTTCGGTTGAAATCCCTTAATAAGTTCTATTCCTTTCTTTATCTTAATAAATAGAGGATGTTTTTTAATTCTCTTAGCAGCCCTTGAATCATCTCTCTCTAATTTTGAAACATATGTTTTAGCAACCTCAACACCTTGGCTGGTAAGCATATCCTTCAGATGAGAAAGTTTTATTATTGCTGAAACCAGACTTAAACCATGATAAAGAGTACCTCCGCGTTTTCCCAAGTTACTTCTCATACGTTTTTGTATATCCACCAAGGCTTTCTTACTCAATTTATCAGGTGTAATATTTTTTGCTTGACTTGTAAATCTATACAAATCCTTCAGATACTCTTGTAAAAGTTTATTGATCTCTAACATAACCTGTTTTATTTCACCAGGCATGTCTAAGACCCTCCATTGAAGAAAACGACTAGAAAGATAAGGTCTTACATCCTCATCCCACTCGTTTCTAACCTCAATATGTTTTATCCCTAGGTTGATAATAACCTCCTTCAACTTTTCAAAATTACTACCTGGTGATGCAGTAAGCCCCAAAACCTGATAATTATTAATCAAACGATATCTCTCATTGATTTTTACATATGCATAATCACCAACAGCACGATGCGCTTCATCATAAATTATCAAACTATAATCATCCAAAAATAACTGACTTTCAATATCATTCTGTATTGTTTGAGGCGTAGCAACAACTACCCTTGCATTTTTATATATATCTTGACGCTTTTTTGGCGAAAAAGTCTCACCAGTTACAACAGCAATATCCTTATCTGAAAGCGTTGTAGCCTTTTTTATAGAAGAAGCATGTTGTTCACATAACGGTTTTGTGGGAGCAAGAAATATTATCTTTTTACCTCGTGATAATTTATAGGCTAATACAAGTATCGCAATAATTGTTTTACCAAGACCTGTAGGTAAAACCACAAGAGAGTTTTTATCTTTTATCTCCAAATATATATTTATTTGATATAGGCGTTTTTCTATACTATTAGGCTTTATTAAATCAAGGTTGATATACTCTTTCATTTTCCGCTTCCTTATATATTAAAATAATTTATCTATTAATAAACCTCCCTTTATTATACCAAATATTTATGTATTATACTCTGATACGGGTAACTTGTCATAAGAGGTGGATATATGTCTAATTCTTTGGTCTCTGAGTTAAAAACAAAGAATAATAAAAAACAAAAAATCATCAAGTCAGTTGATGGAAACACAGCAGCTGCTCACGTTGCATATGCTTTTTCTGATGTTGCTGCGATTTATCCAATTACGCCTTCTTCACCTATGGGAGAAGTAGTAGATGAATGGGCGGCAGAGGGTAGAAAAAATATTTTTGGTCAAATATTAAAGGTTCAAGAAATGCAGTCAGAAGGGGGCGCTGCAGGTGCTGTTCATGGAGCTCTTGCCACTGGTGCATTTTGTTCAACCTATACAGCGTCTCAAGGTCTTCTTTTAATGATACCAAATATGTATAAAATATCTGGAGAATTAATGCCATGTGTATTTCATGTTTCTGGTCGGGCAATAGCAGGTCAAGCTCTTTCAATCTTCGGAGATCATCAGGATGTTATGGCTGCCAGAGCTACAGGTTTTGCAATTATTGCATCTGGCTCAATACAAGAAATAAATGATATAGCTCTTGTTGCTCATCTTAGTTCAATAAGAGCAAGTGTTCCGTTTTTACATTTTTTTGATGGATTTAGAAGTTCACATGAAATTCAAAAAATTGAGATGATAAATTATCAAGATATCCCTCCACTTGTTGACTGGGAAATGATTAAAAAACATAGAAAAAGGGCATTAAATCCAGAAAAACCACATCTTAGAGGTTCAGCTCAAAATCCTGACATCTATTTCCAGGTTAATGAAGCGGCAAACAAGTATTATCAAAGTGTTCCTAAAATAGTTGAAGAAGAAATGGAAAAGGTAGGTAAACTAACAGGTCGAACTTATCATCTTTTTGATTATTTTGGTGCACCAGATGCAGAAAGAATAATAGTAATGATGGGATCTGGTGCAGAAGCTGCAGAAGAAGCAGTAAATTATTTATTAAAAAGAGATGAAAAAGTTGGTTTAATTAAAGTTAGATTATATCGTCCTTTTTCTGTTCCTCATTTTTTAGAAACTGTTCCAGAAACAGTAAAAAGAATAGCAATTCTTGATAGAACAAAAGAAAGCGGTTCATATGGTGAGCCATTATATGTTGATATATCTGCTGTTTTTCAACATCTTGATAAGAGTGTAACTATTGTTGGTGGTAGATATGGTCTTGGCTCAAAGGATTTTACTCCTTCAATGGCAAAAGCAGTTTTTGATAACCTTAAAATGAATGAACCAAAAAACAATTTTACAGTGGGAATTGTTGATGATGTAACTTTTACTTCGCTTCCTATTACAGAAGAAATTGATGCTACTCCCGATGGAGTAGTTCAATGTAAATTTTGGGGTCTAGGGGGTGATGGAACAGTCGGGGCAAATAAAGATGCAATTAAAATTATTGGAGATAATACTGACATGTATGTCCAGGGATATTTTGCTTATGATGCCAAAAAATCTGCAGGTGTAACAGTATCTCACTTAAGATTTGGAAAAGATCCAATAAAATCTACCTATCTTATTAAACACGCTGATTATATTGCTTGTCATAATCCCTCTTATGTTGATAAGTATGATTTACTTGAGGGAGTCAAGGAAGGTGGAACTTTTGTTTTAAATGCACCTTGGACTTTTGAATATTTAGAAAAGCATCTTCCAAACTCCTTGAAAAAAATAATTGCTGATAAAAATCTTAAGTTTTACACAATTGATGCAGTAGGTATTGCTGAAAGCGTTGGCCTTGGTGGTCGAATAAATATGGTAATGCAGACTGCATTTTTCAAACTGTCAAAGGTTTTACCAGTTGATGATGCAGTTGCCTATTTAAAAGAAGCAATCGATGAAACATATAGAAAAAAAGGAAAAGATATTGTTGAAAAAAACTGGAAAGCAGTTGACAGCGCCATTGAAAAAATCAATGAAATATCTTATCCAGAATCATGGTCGGCATTAGAACCTGATAAACTAAAAGAAACCAATGACCCTGATTTTGTAAAAAATGTTATGAAACCTATGCTTGCAATGCAGGGTGATAAGCTGCCTGTAAGTGCATTTACTCCAGGGGGAATCTTTCCAACTGGAACTACAAAATATGAAAAACGTGGTGTTGCAATACATGTTCCTGAATGGCAAATTGAGCATTGTATACAATGTAACCAATGTGCTATGGTATGCCCACATGCCGCTATTAGACCAGTTCTTTTAACAGATGAAGAACTCAAAATTGCTCCAGAAGGTTTTACTGCTAAAAAAGCAGTTGGAAAGGATGTTGAGGAACTTTCATTTAGAATTCAGATTTATCCTTTAGATTGTGTTGGCTGTGGTAATTGTGCTGATATTTGTCCATCTAAAGAAAAAGCACTTATCATGAAAACTTTTGAATCTCAACTTAATCAAGTACCCAAACAAAAATATTCTGAAAAAATACCAATTAGATCTGCTGGATTTGATAGATTTTCTGTAAAGGGATCGCAATTCCAGCAACCCCTTCTTGAATTTTCTGGTGCTTGTGCAGGATGCGGAGAAACTTCATATCTTAAATTAATCACACAACTCTATGGTGAAAGAATGATTATTGCAAATGCAACAGGTTGTTCATCTATTTGGGGTGGTTCTGCACCGTCTGTTCCGTTTACAGTTAACAGTGATGGTCATGGACCGTCGTGGGCAAACTCTCTTTTTGAAGATAATGCAGAATATGGATTTGGTATGGTTCTATCTATAACACAGCGTAGAAACAAACTTGCAGATTTAATTAGAGAAGCAATAGATAAAAACCTGGTTTCAGGGAAAACAAAAGAAGCATTTGAAAAATGGCTTGAATTTAAAGATGATGCAGAAGGTTCAAAAGAATGGGGAAATAAAATAAAGAGCAGCCTTGAAAACAATCATTCAGATAAATTATTAAATCAAATATGGGAAGAAAAAACAATGCTTACAAAAAAATCCATTTGGTCTGTTGGTGGAGACGGCTGGGCATATGATATAGGTTTTGGTGGCCTTGATCATGTAATTGCAATGAATGAAGATATTAACATACTTGTTTTTGATACTGAAGTTTATTCAAATACAGGTGGTCAATCTTCAAAAGCTACACCAATTGGTTCTGTTGCAAAGTTTGCAGCATCAGGTAAAAAAACAAAGAAAAAAGACCTAGGAGTTATGGCAATGAATTATGGTTATGTTTATGTTACTTCAGTTGCAATGGGGGCAAGTAAAAATCAACTTGTTAAAGCAGTTAAAGAAGCTGAAAGCTATCCTGGTCCATCTTTAATAATTGCCTATGCTCCTTGTATAAATCATGGAATTAGAGCAGGTATGGGAAAAACACAAAATGAAGAGAAACTTGCTGTTGAATCAGGTTACTGGACTTTATACAGATATGATCCAAGACTTACAGAAGAGGGTAAAAATCCTTTTCAGTTAGATTCAAAGGAACCAAATGGAACTCTCAGGGAATTTATCATGGGTGAAATAAGATATAATTCTCTAACACGAACATTTCCAAAAGAAGCAGAAAGACTTCATAAAAAGCTTGAGGAAGACGTAAATAATAGATACAAAAAATATAGTGCAATGGCTGGTAAAAAATAGGTTTTTTTATACAAAAATAACATTTTTTTTTCTTCTTTTTTAAAATTAGATTATAAAGTTAGAGAAGCCTGGAAAAAAAGAGAATTGGGATGGGATGTACCCTCAGAACTCTAATTCCAGACTCCCCCAAATCAAGCATGTTTCACCGCATATTTAAATATATTTATTTTAAATAGTTACAAATTGTAAAATAAACATATTACCCTCCAGATAATGTTGCAATAATTCTCTTCTATTCTCTGTATTTAATTATGCTAATTTTTAATACTAAAAAGGCATACTGTTTACTATATTTCCAAAATTTGTTAAAAAATTAATTTTAACAAAAAACAAAACAATTATTGGGGCACATATTTGTTAAAAAGAGCTGAAAAAATCGGAAAAATAATTAAAAAATCACAAGAAATCCATATTGTTACCCATATTGATGCCGATGGAATCACAGCAGGATCAATTGCATATCAAACCATTAAACGTTTAGATAAAAACTGTTCAATTGAATTTGTTAAACAATTAGATAATGAAGTATTAGAAAGATTGGAAAATGATAATTACGAGCTTGTATGGTTTACTGATTTAGGCAGTTCGATTTCAAATAATTATCCTGAAATCAACAAAATAATTACTGATCATCATGCAGTTGCTGAAAATAGCAATCTTGATTTTCATCTTAATCCCCATCTTTTTGGGTGTGATGGAAGTTATGAATTAAGTGGGGCAGGTGTAACATATCTTGTAAGTAAAGCAATTGATAAAAAAAATATTGATCTTTCTCCCTTAGCAATTGTTGGAGCATGTGGAGATCTACAAGATAAAAGACATTGTAAACTAATTGGAGCAAATAGAGATATTTTAATGGATGGAGAAAAAGAGGGATTTATAAAATCAAGAATTGATATAAGATTTTTTGGTAGAGAAACACGACCAATCTATAAATTGCTACAATATGCAACTGATCCAATTATACCAAGTTTATCAGGCCGTGAATCAGCATGTATCTATTTTTTACAAGAACTAGGAATTAGAGTGCAAGATGAAGATAATTGGAGAAAATGGATTGATTTAAATAAAGATGAAAAAAGACTTATTATATCCAATCTTGCAGAACTTTTTTTAACAAAAGGATTTGGTAATAAAATTACCAAGAAAATTATTGGGGAAGTTTATATCTTAACAAAAGAAAAAGAGGGGACAGAGATTCATGAAGCAAAAGAATTTGCAACCCTTCTTAATTCAACTGCCAGATATGGTCAATACGATGTTGGACTGCAGGTTTGTCTAGGAGATAGAGAGAAATTTTTGAAAAAAGCAAGAAATCTTTTACTTGGACATAGGCATAACCTCGTCGAAGCAATTCAATTTGCAAAAGAGGAAGGTATAATCAAACGAAATTATTTACAATTTTTCCATGCAAAAACAGGCATTCGTGATACCATCGTTGGAATTGTTGCAAACATGCTTATAAGTTCAGAAGAGGTAAGCAAGGATTTACCACTTATTGGTTTTGCAGACAAGGGAGATGGTCAGGTAAAGGCAAGTGCACGTGCAACAGAAGAACTAATTGAACGGGGAATAAACCTTTCTACTGCTATGAAAAAAGCTGCAAAAGCGTTAAACGGTGTTGGTGGTGGACATAACATTGCTGCAGGTGCAACAATACCTAAAGGGGCAGAAGAAGAATTTTTAGATCTCTTAGAAAAAGAGATAAAAAATCAGGTTTCTATTTCATCTGAGGTTTTATAAACCGATACAACCTCAAGTTGAAAGACAAGTGTTTCTCCAATAAATTTCATATCAGGTGCATTAACATTTATTGCAAGAACTATAGCAGTTTCATTTTTTTCTACTAATTTCATAAAGAATCCAACAGAGCCATAGATTTTATCATACTCTGGATCTCCCATTATGGAAAAGTGGGTTTCATTTTCTATTACAATAATGTTATCCCACATGCCCTCTGTCTTGAGAATTGTATTATTTTCTATTACATTTTTAATTGTCACATTTTCATCAGATATATCAGTTATTTGTATCTGCCAATAAACTGGTTTCCCTAGTTGATTTTCTGCTTCTATATAATCAAAAATATAACCTTCAGTTATTTCTGAGAGATTTATTGAAGAATTGAATTCTAATAGTTCAGATTTTAAAATGGTTACAGATAATTCATTTGGAACCTTTCTTGGCCAATAAGGTGTTCTGAAATAAAATTCAAACAATTCTTCAGCTAGAGTCTGATTCCATATACCATAGGCATCTTCTGGGTCAATTGTTACATTTTTTATGTCACCTGCTTTCATTCCAATAAGACCTTTCATAAATCCTACAATGAACTCAGATGAATAGTCTTCATAACCATCTGGGGGAATATACACCATATCTGGATCAACAAATACTTTTGCCAATTCATAGGTTCGATTTTCATCATAAATTTCCCATTGCTTTGCAACATCTTCAATGTTTGTATCAAAAACAGTACCATTAGTAAACTTACCAATATAATTAACCTCAACGCTATCACCAATTTCAATAATACCAAAAGCAATTTCTATTGTAACTTTTGCTTTTGAAGTTGTACCAGTTTTATCTGTAAGTGTATAAGTAAATGAATCACTTCCAGTATAATCTGTTTCAGGTGTATACATAATAGTAGTACCATTTTGAGTTATATTCCCATGGATTGGGCTAGTAACTATTTCAACTGAAATTTCCTCATTAGCTTTATATTTATCATTTATTAATATTTTAACAGAATTATTTTTTGAATTAATATTAAAAGAGACAGAATCATCATTTGCTTTGAGAGTAATTTCTTCTTCTCCAAATAAGTTTTTTGAAATTATCTCCCAATTATTCGCAATAATGTATGCAGATAAGGCTCCTATTATAATTAATCCTAAAACTATTACTGCCAATTTTTCTTTTTGCATAACAGGGTTGAATAAAGTCATCGTATATTAAATTACTTATTATTTTTCAGAGAAATATTTTCAATTAAAATTCTTACAAATTTAGCAGCAAGAAGAGCTGTTTGACCATTATCATAAGATGGGCATAATTCAGTAACATCAAAACCAACAATATTTAAAGAAAAATAGTTGATAATGTCAACAATATCTAAAGGATTTAAACCAAAAGGTTCAGGTGTTCCAACTCCTGGAGCATAGGCTGGATCTATAACATCAATATCTAGTGTTAAATAAATATGATTGTTTTTAAGGTAAGTCTTTGTTTGCTCAAGAGCTTTTTTAATGCCAATATTTCTGATTTTATATGCATCAATATAGAAGAGTTTTTCTTTTTTGGCATCTGCAAATTCCTCTTTTTCAGCAGATCTAATTCCCAAAACAGCAATTTTTTTTATATCAATATGATCAGAAATTCGTCTAATAGTACATGCATGATTGAAAGATTCGTTTTCATAACTATTACGAAAATCAATATGGGCATCAAGGCATATTACTGCAATATCTTTCAAATATGCATAAATAATCCCAGGTGTTACGGAATGTTCACCACCAAGGGCAATAGGAAATTTATTTTTTGAAAGAATCTTTTTAGTAAAATATGATACTTTTTTTATCATATTGAGTGGACTTGCATTACTAACATTGAGATCTCCATAATCATGGATTTTAATATCAGTTAAATCAAAACCAGTTCTAAAATTATATGTCTCAAAATTCCAACTCGCCTCTCTAATTTTACTGGGACCTTTTATTGAACCTTTTCTAAAAGAAGATGTTTTATCATAAGGAATGCCATAGATTATAAAATCAGCTTCATTAAAACTTGATTCAGCATCTGCAAAGAATCTTGGAAAATTCATATTTACCTGTAATTTGTGTTATTATGCTCTTGTAATTTTTCTTCTTCCAAGTGCTTCAAGATATGATATTTCACTTCCAGGCTGTAATTTACCCTTATACTCTTCAGGAATAGACATTTCAAAGGTTGCATAGGTTTCAAGATCCATTAATTGAACATTTTCACCCATAAGGGCTACAACCTGAGCATTTCTTTTATCAATAATTGGAACTCCAACCTTATGTTTTACAGGATGAACAATACTTCTTTTCTGATTATCAAAAACACCAATTGCTTCAATTCTTGCCTTTGCCTCCCCATGTTTACCTGGTT
This sequence comes from uncultured Thermoplasmatales archaeon, assembly GCA_964346655.1. Classification (GTDB taxonomy): domain Archaea; phylum Thermoplasmatota; class E2; order DHVEG-1; family DHVEG-1; genus CAYFVP01. The sequence continues at coordinate 6,143 of CAYFVP010000106.1, read as the reverse complement.
TTGAAGTAGAAATACTGACAATTTTACATGGTTCATCGTCAATTATCATATATCTATTAACTCTAAGTGTTCTAACCTCTGCTAATTGTTTCATAGTTTACTCCTCTGTAATCTTATATACTACATCATGTTCTCTTACCCTATCTATAACCTTAATACCTACGTCATCGCCAAGTTTAACAGATTTAACAGGTACTCTATCGATTTCCATACTTACAATTTTCTGTGAAAAATCTGTACTTGCACCGACTATGTGAATAGTATCACCAATTTTTAGTTCTCCATTTGTTATTTTTATAGCAGCAACACTTACTTTATTGAAAAAATGCTCAACTACACCAATTTTTTCTTCTACCATTAAAAAGTCACCGACCATTAATATAATAAGTTGTACTTAAATTGTAACATTTATCCTTCTGAGACTATTTCATAAATGGCACGTTTTCCATGTTTATTACAAATAAATGCTTCCCATTTCGAATCCCAACTCATAGGATTTCCACAAACAGGACATGCAAGACTCTCAATTATTTCCCTGTGCTGTTTAGTTCGAGTTTTTAACACATCCACCTTTATTTTTTTTGTTGCCTCAAGTGAATCCATTACATATACATTCCTATCAGGTGGTAAAAAGGGAGTGCTATCATGCATCATTCTTTTTTTTCTATAGGCTTTCATTTGTTGCTTATACTTTTCCATCATAGTTTGTCTTCGACCCATATTATCAACCTGTAAATACTATCAACCTGAATAAGGCTTTTCTTTTATAAGTTTGTCTTAGAAAAAAGGTTAGTAGCCTCTATAAAAGGATAAAAAAAATTTATCATAACAAGAATTTAGGTTTATTTTGTCTATTTAAACAGTTTTTTTTAGATTATATTTCAATCTTTTGTTTAAAAAAAAGTAAAACAAAATCTTTAATCTATAATACATATTTTCTAAATTAAAAAAATTTCCAAACACTTATTTCATTTTCTGCAACAAGTTCATTTTCCTCATAGGCTTTAACACTAATCTTATGTTTAAATTTAAGAAATGATTTTTCGTTCCATGTCCATTTATATGGTTTAGAAGTCATTGTATTTTTTAGGACACCATCAACGTAAAACTCAATTTTATCAACAGGATAGGGAGAATCCATATAATATCCATGGATTAACACTTCAATATCAATATTGCCAAAAATAAGTGTTCTTGAAAATGGTATTAATATTTTATTTATAACATACATTGCCCTCAAAGGTTTTGATATATCAACATTAATAGATCGGTATAAAGAAAGGTTAACCCAAAGTGTTTCATTTTCCCCAACTTCTTTTCTAAATGTACTTTCCGATGGATAAAAGTGTCCAGCCCAAGGTCTAAGATATATTTCCCCTGGAACAGTATCAATACTGTAAAATCCATATTCATCTGTACGAGAATATCCCAAATATCTATGTCCCTGACTATCTAACCATTCAAGACTAACATGGATATTTTTTAAAGGTTCATTAGTTTCAAAGTCAGTGATATACCCACAGACAACAGCATTAATAGGTGGAAGAGCCTCTAAAGAGATATTTACCCATGTAATGTCATTTTCATTAACTTTAAACCATTTAATACTTTCAGAAAAATAGCCATCTACACTAAGTCGTAGAGTTGCATAACCTTTTAATACATTAAATGAGAAAAATCCTTCAGAATTACTTTTGGTCCAATCGTGATCCAAATTAAAGTTTTCAGCTTGCCATTCAATTTCAATAAAGGCATCCTCAATAGGATCATTTGTTTCACTGTCTGTTACATATCCACAGACAATTGTATCCCCATCATAGTTATTATTATATATATAATTCCAATCTGATTCCAGCTCATAGTTATTAGACTTATATCCTTTTATATCGACATAGTTTTTATTAAACTCAACATCTATTATAGGAAGTTCATTTGGATATCCATCATATATTGTTGGATGATGCCAGAAACATCTCGGTTCAATATATAAAAATAGCTCTTCTGCGGTAACGATGTTATCTAAATTTATATCGGCAAATCCCCTTAATCCATCAACTAAAAACGGATGAAAACGTCCTGATATTGATTCCTCAAACTCATGACTAGACATGATTACTACTCGCCCTTCACCAGAAACATCTTTTGCTAATTCTTCAATCCACTTCTTAGATGACATTTGTATCCCAGATAAAGGCAAAATTGATCTTCTTGCTATAGTATTGAAAGAATCATTAAATCCTCCAGCAAAACAACTATCCACAATGAAACATACACCTTTAGATTCTAAGCGGTTTAAAAGAGAATTAAGCTTATCATCCGTAATAAAACGAGTTTTAAAAGTAGAACTCCAATAAGTAGTAAGGGCTTCATCAGTTTTATCTGCCTCATCTTTAGGAGGTCTGTCATAGCCGAGGTACATTCCATGAGTTGTCATAAAAACTAATGAAATATCATTTTCATCTTCCATTTTATCAAGCCATTGAAAACCCGAAATAATGTTTGGAACTGTTGCATCCTGACCTTTAATAACTTTTATATGGTCTGCAGACCAACAGGATGAATAAATAAGAATATTATACAAATCATCAATTGCTTTTAACATCGAAGGTCTGTGTGCATCAGGGTCATTTGCATATACACCAACTGCAACAAGTAACGCCCAATATTCTGTTTCATTATCTATAAATAATGTTTGACTATCCTCTAAGAAATTTTTTTCTACTGACATAATCGCAGTTGATGAAGTGACACTCGCTCCTATAAACAATAATATGATTTCAATTACCAAACCTTTTCTAAAAACATTTTTTTCTACCATAACTACTACCTCCCCAAAAGGTTTTGTATACATAATGCATTAAAATGATTTAAATCTTAGGGATGGATATAGAGATAACTTTAACAAAAAGGCTAGATTGATTTCATATCAATATTTCAAAAATTTTGTTATTTAAAAATAAACCATGAATAAAAAAGTAGCTGAGAAATACTGTTTTTTCATAGGTAATATAATATTATATAATGTCCCTATATCAAATGCTTCTTTCGCTGGATACGAATCAATATTTAATCAGGAAATAAAAAATAAAGAAAATCCTACATCTTTCCAAAACAAATATTTAAATAATCACTTTTCGAGGCAATACTTTTCTTTTATAACCTCTTTCCTTATACGGAAATTCACAATGAAACCTGATGAGTTAGGACTAAGAGAAGAAATAATAGATATTCTAAAGGAACATGAAATAACAGAGCTTTACCCACCACAAGCTGATGCATTACCAGATGTCCTAAAGGGAGAAAACATGGTTCTTTCAATTCCAACAGCAAGTGGTAAAAGTCTTGTTGCATATCTTGCAATGGTTCATAGGTTAATTCAAGAAAAAGGTAAAGCTCTTTATGTGGTTCCCCTAAAAGCTCTTGCCAGAGAAAAATATGAGGAATTAAAGCTTTTTGAAAAATTGGGTCTAAAGGTTGGCATTTCAACTGGTGATCTTGATGATTCAGATCCAAGACTTGCTAGATTTGATATCATTGTTTGCACCTCTGAAAAGGCTGATTCGCTTTTAAGACATAAAGTTACATGGATGAAAAAAATAAAGGTTTTAGTAATAGATGAAATACATTTAATTCATGATCCCACTCGAGGTCCTACTCTTGAGGTAATTATTTCTCATTTCAAATCATTAAATCCTGATACACAGATTATTGCTCTCTCGGCAACCATTAAAAATGCAACAGAACTAGCTATTTGGCTGGATGGTAAACTCATACAATCAGATTGGCGACCTGTTCCTCTAAGAGAGGGAGTTTATCATAAAAGCAAAATTAAATTTGATAATGGAAAAATATCATCTATAAAAGGAACAAATAAAAGAGCTGTTGAACAACTTGTTGAAGATTCAATTAAAAAAGGTGGTCAAGTCCTTGTTTTTGTAAACAGTAGAAGATCTACTATTTCTGTAGCAAATACATTAACTGGAGTAATTGAAAAAAACCTATCAAGTAAAGATAAAAAAAATTTAAAAGATTTGATAAAATCCCCTAAGAGTCAATTGTCTGAGATTACTTCTATCGACCAGAAGTTGTTTTATTGTCTTGAAAAAGGTGTTGCATTTCATAATGCAGGTCTTTCTAGTATTCAAAGACGTGTAGTTGAAAGTGGTTTTAAAGACCGAGTTATAAAATGTATTGTTGCAACTCCAACACTTGCAGCAGGGGTAAACATTCCAGCTCAAAGGGTAATAATTAGAGATTTATGGCGATATGATATGAATTTTGGAATGCATCCTATACCAATTCTTGAGTATAAACAGCAAGCAGGTAGAGCTGGTAGACCACGCTATGACAAATTTGGAGAGGCAATTGCTATTGCAAAAACAGAAGAACAGAAAACCCAAATTTTTGATAAATATATTTTAGGGGATACAGAACCAATATTTTCAAAATTAGGAAATCAATCTGCACTTAGAATGCACATTCTTGCAGCAATCGCTACAAATTTTGTAGACAGCCTTGATAGTATTTACAAATTTATTGATAGTACATTTTATGCCTATCAATCTGAAATGCTTGCATTAAAAGATGATATCGATGATTCAGTTGATTTTCTAAAAAGAAACGGTTTTATTGAAGAGCTTAATAATAATCGTTTTATGTCAACATTATTTGGAAATAGAACCTCTTCACTTTATATAGATCCATTATCAGCACTTCTATTAAAAAAGGCGCTTGAAAAATCATGCGATAAGCAGCATTCATCTTTATCATTTCTTCATGCAGTATGTGCAACACCTGATGTTCGATCGTTATATTTGAGAAGTAGCGATACATGGGTCGAAGAAAAAGCTGAAAAAAATAAGGGTTTCTTTCTTATTGATCCCCCTGGCTTTTCAAATGAGGAATTTGAATGGTTTTTAAGCGATGTAAAAACAGCATCATTAATCGAAGACTGGATTGAAGAGGTCCATGAGGATAGAATTGTTATAAAATATAATGTTGGTCCAGGAGATATACATAACCAAGTCGAAACTGTTCAATGGCTTTTACATGCTGCAAGAGAATTTGCACGAATGTATAATTATGATTGTGTTTCAGAGCTTTCTGATCTCTTATTAAGAGTTCAATATGGATGTAAAAAAGAACTTTTAAATCTTGTTTCATTAAGGGGAATTGGTAGAATAAGAGCAAGGGCTCTATTTAATGAAAATTTTAAAACAGTCAATGATTTAAGAGGTGTTCCATTAAAAAGACTAGCCCAGATTAAAACTATTGGGGAAGGTGTTGCAAAAAGTATTAAAAAACAAATAGGAGAAAGTGATAAAGGGGAAGAAAAAGAACTAAATGAGTTTTAATATAAAATAAAATTATTAGATATTTATGATTAAAATCATCGGAGCTGTTGGAGAAATAAGAGATGTTGATTCATTTCTAAAAATTATTAGTAATTTTTCCAAAGAAAATAACACATTAATACAGGCATTTGATGCAAATTTTATTTTTGGAAAAGATCACATCTTATCTGCAGTTAACCATGCTAAAAGAGCTATAAATCAAAAAACAAATACGGCAAACTCTTTAGAAATGGAAATACTTCTCTACGCTTCAGGTGAAAGACAATTAAAACTTGCTATTCCAAAAATGGGTGTAAAAAAGGGAAAATCAAATATTGCATTTGTTTTTTTAAATGAAACTACAGTAAAAATATCTGATAAAAAAATAAATAAATTTCTTAATATCCTATTAATAAAACAGGATAACAAAGTACTTGAGGGAGATGAAAATACACTACAATTATTTGGAATAAATGAGCGCGAAATGCAAACAGTTACAAAAGCAAAATTTGGGAATCTTATTCTGGAAAAAGTTGCAATGGTGGATATAATAAAATAAGCCCGCGTGAGGTAGTCTGGATATCCTAGAGCCCTGCGGAGGCTCATACTCGGGTTCGAATCCCGATGCGGGCGTCTAAAATTAGTCCCAAAATTTAAATATCTACAGCTTAGAAAAAATAAAATAAATTACTACAAGACTTTTGCACTTTTTCTAGATCCACCGTAAATTACAGATAGAAGAACATCGATTCCATCATTTATTGAGGATGGGATGCAGATGTTCTTTACAAAAAATATTGATATTTTTGG
>CAYFVP010000105.1:0-56198 GCA_964346655.1 uncultured Thermoplasmatales archaeon | reverse complement strand
ATGTTTATCTACTGCAAGTTTTAAATAGTTATTTTCAACTTTTTCCAGAAAATTAATTTTTTCAAAAGGTATTAACTTTTTCCTATTTTGAATTCGTGCAAGAGAATCTTTTGGATTAATTACAAAAAGAAATGTCCTATCAGGTTTAATTATCCTATTTTTTGAAATATCTTTTAACCATTTAATAGGTTTTACAATTAAACCATCCATTTGCGCACCTTGATAAGCATAGGTTGATTCAGCGTATCTATCACAGAGGACAATTTTTCCAGAATCTAACCATTGTTGAATTTTTTTACAATGTTCAATTCTATCAGCAATAAAAGTAAATGCTGTTACAAAAGGATCGGATTTTTTTTTAATACACCGTTGTACTTGTTTTCCAATCCAAGTATCTGTAGGTTCGAATGTTAACACAACATCATAACCATTTTTCTTTAATTTTTTAAAAACAAGTTCAGAAACAGTTGATTTACCTGAACCATCAATTCCCTCAAATGTAATAAAATGCTTCATTTTTTTTCTTTCTCCTCAGCCCACTTAGCTCTATAATAACTCAAAGGATGCCTCTTTCTTTTACAGATTTCATCGATTTCCTCTATAGGACATATTCCATACGTTCGCATCTTTTCACACCCTGGAGCTTTATATGATGTGGATGAAAAAACACCTGTGATATGTTCAACCTGGTATCTGCTTTTATCTTCTTCATAGTCAGGAGCGGTACTAAATAATTTAAGAATATCATTTGTTGATAATTTAAGTGAATTTAAAAATGCAACTAGGGCAAATCTGCCCATGTGTGGTACGTTTTCTCCAGCTTGAATAGATGCTAAAAGGTTTTTCATACACGGTGGTAATTTTTTATTATCCAATTTTCCAATGGGAGCCTCCTTTAGATTTTTTTTATGTAGCATAACTGTATTTTGTATTCTCTTAATGTCAGATGAAAATTTTTCAAATACTTGTTTGCTACAACTCCTACTATCAAGTTCCTTATTAATTCTTGTTCTTAATGCCTCTTGAATAATTCTTGCAAGGTCTTTATGAGAGATATCAATTCTTCCTCTGTTCATTGGACGATTGATCATCTTCCATTCTTTATATCTAGTTGGAGCATAATGAAGATAATCAATAAAATATATCCTGATTTTATTAGAATCTAAAAAATACTCAACATTTATATTAAACTCTTTTGCAATTTTAATTAAAAAAGAAGTTCTTTCATTTAATAAATTTCTATAAACATGTCTTGCTTCTCCTAAGGCATATCTTCTCTCAAAAAATAAATCATTTATACATACAGCTATCATCCTTGCTATTGGATAAGAGAGAAGCTCCATTATGCAATCAGATTCTGTAATTAATTTTCGATCTCCAATATCTCTATTCTTAAAGGCATTATCAAGTCGATCAATCCCTGTTAAACGTGCTCTTTCATATAAAGGATCATTTAATAATTCTTCAATAGAAAGCCCATTTTTTTTTATATACTCCTTTGAATCATGTAAAAACGGATATTTAGATAATGTTGTTAACTCTACCATTTGCTGTCATTTTACTTAATAGTGATCCATTAATGAATTTTACTTATAAAAATATGACATTTTTTCATTTTGATATTTTTTCGCGATAAGTATTTAAAGTAATATTGATAAATGTTATCATGGGTTTGTATTGATAGGTGGTAAAAATGAATAAGAATGGAGAGTTGAATAATTTGAAAAACAAGAGAAATAGTTTTGAAAAAAATGATGAAATTCAAGATGATGAATTAAAATTTATTTTATGGAAAGCAGAATTAAATAAGGAACTACTCTCTTTTTGGAAATCAATGTCTGAGTAGATTTTATAAATATTATTGCTATAAATTTTAATTTACTAACTTTTAATTATATTGTAATGTCAACTGAGATCGGTAACATTAGTTGTATATGTGTGATTTGTCGAAAAACATTAATGAATATCTATAATTATCCAAAAAAGTTAACATGTACTCTCCTTAGAGAAATGTTACCTATGTTACTTGACAATACATATATCAAAATTTTAAGTATTAGTATTTGTATTATGCCTCTGTTATTTCAGGGGCTCGTAGCTTAGTCTGGCGGAGCGTCTGGCTCATAACCAGATGGTCGCAGGTTCAAATCCTGCCGGGCCCACTTTTCTATTATAAATCTTAAAAGTTTATTTGAATAAACTATATTTTAATATAGTAAATAATAAGACTAGTTTTTATCTTTTCACAAACCTTTCCCTTATTTTTCCTTAGTTTTTAAAAAAATGTGATGTATTAATTGTCGAGAGTGAATCTAATTTTTTCACTTTTTAAAATAAATAAAAAGGTAATTAATAATTTATTTTAAATTTGATAGATATATATATTGTTTTTTAAACTTATAAAATTATGTTAAAAATAAAAGAAAAGAGAGAGGAAGTTCTCCTAATTTATTGGAGAACCATGTTCCGAATACAATTAATATCTATCTTCTTCTTGTTGGGGTTGCTGATATTGATGATTTGATGGCTGTGTAGTTTCCTGGTATTGATGTTGTCCAGATGGAGTCTGTTGGTATGAATGTTGTTGAGTTGGCGTTTGTTTTTGATGTTGTTGCCAATAGTTTTTAAGGTCGTCTAAGGTTTTGTTAAGTGTGACTGTATCTTTTACATAGGTAATAAAATCGTAAGGTATGGGCATTACTGTATCAGAGGGTATGTTCCAAAACTTACATAGATACGGATCTACAAAAACTCCATAATGTTTGTGTGTACCTTCAGTTTCAAACCATGTACAAAATGTACCAACTCTAGAGTATTCCTTATCATAGACTGGCTTTTCAAAAAGATCAAATGTTTGACAAGTAACCTGACCACAAGGTATCATTTTGTGCCAGTAACTGTTTAATTCATCTATTGTTTTATTCAATGTTATCTTTTCACCGACATCTGAAATGTAATTGCTATAGATTGGTATGAGTTTTGTTGTTCCTCCAAAATGCACGGCTCTTACATCATCATTTGTCTTTATACCGAAAAAATATCCGGGTGATTCTTGATTCCAACTATTCCAGGTTTTATCAACCCATCCAATAAAGTTTCCTTTTGCATCACAAACTTGTTTTCCAATTAACTCATTTGGTTTTTCAATCTTCATATGAGTACATCACTCTCCTCACATATTTGAAAAGTATATAACTAATTCAATAATTTAAATGTTTTTATAAAATTTTATCAGAATATTGGAGTATTTTGATAATTGATGTTTTTTAATATATGGATTTTTGATTCTTATTTAGTATCTTATTTACCCTATTTCTTAAATCTTCAATATTAAAAGGTTTTACAATATAATCATCTGCAGCAAGTCCGCCCATACCAACACTCATTGTATCGCCTTTTGCTGTTAGAAATACAATAGGTATATCCTTCCATTTTGGATTTTCCTTAATCTTTGCCGCCACATCCCATCCACTAACTTCAGGCATCATAATATCAAGTAGAATTAAATCAGGATTAATATTCAAATCAGATAGAGTTTTTATTGCTTCATCTCCATTTTTTGCCTTTATTATTTCATATCCACTAATTTCAAGCATTTGTCCTACAGTAAATAGGATATCTGGCTCATCATCAATAACCATTATTTTTTTAGACATTTTCATCCTTTTCTTCAAGTATTTTATCTACTCTATTCAAAAGTGAATCTTTATCAAATGGTTTCATTATATAATCAGCAAGTCCCTCTTCAATTAGAACTTGTTTCCTTTTATCAGATATTTCAAGTACACTCATAAATGCAACTTTAACGCTTGTCGACTTTTTATTAATTCTATTAAAAACATCCCAACCGCTCATACCTGGCATCATAATGTCAAGTAAAACAAGGTCAACTTTTTCTTTTTCGAGTAGTCTTAAACATTCCTCACCACTATGTGCAGCAATAACATTATATCCACCTAGTTCTAGAACAGTTCTAGTAAGATCAACAATATCTGGTTCATTATCTACGACCATTATTTTTTTCATCTTCCCACCGTCTTCGAAAATATTATAAGCAATATTTTCAAATGTATATCACATTTTAGTTTTTAAATTAATGCATTAATATTACAAATTTTGCTAAACATTACATAAATATTTTTAAAAAATGAATATAGTTTATAACCAAAAATTATTAGAAAAATTTAAAATTTTTAGATATTTATTTCAAATACCCTATATCGTTTAACTTGTTTTGCACCTGTTTTTTCAATTGTTCTTTGAGATGCAATATTTTTTTCATCAATCCATCCACATTCTGCACCAGAATAACCACGTCTTTTCATTTCAACCATTGTATGATAGTTCATTGCAGATCCAATGCTCTTATTCTGCCACTTTTTTTCAATACCAACAAAATTTAAACGACCTCGATTAATATTACGAACATAAAGAAAAAATTTTAAATAACCAAAAATGCCAAGTTTACCATTAAGCTTTTTAATTGATTGATTATAATCCGGTGTCGTCCACTTAAAAGCAATTGGTTTCCCACTGGGATCCTCTGCAATTAAAAAAAGGCCTGAATCAGCAATCCATCTAATTTGTTTAACACCAAAACGTGTTCTAACTTCTTCTTCAGGAACTTTAACATATCCCCAATGAAAAGAAAAAGTCTTCATCATCATGGGAATCCACCAATCTATCTCACTATTTGCATTCCAACGGTTAAAACCACGTATTTTTATACCCATTTTATCAACTTTTTTTGCAGCATCCTTTAAGTATTTAGGGATCGGAGGTTTTAAATCAAGGTAGTAAATAAGTTGATCTCTACATTTCTTCATACCATATCTTTTGACAAAATCTACATAATATTCCGGATTATAGGATGCAAAAATGTAGGGTTGTTCTCCAAAACCATTTAATAAAAATCCACATCGAACATCCACCCTACCATCAATGGGACCACGCATTTTAATCATTTTTTTTTCTTTTAACCATTTTTTTGCAGATTCGAAAAGAGCAGATGCAACCTTATAATCGTTGATAGCTTCAAAAAAACCAAAATAACCAATATTTTTCTTTTCCTCATCAATAAATAAATTATCAATTATTGCTGCAATTCTACCACAAGGTTTACCATTTTTATAAGCATTAAAAAGTCGGGCATCAGCATGTCTCCAAAAAGGATTCTTACTTTTAAAAAAATCTCTCATTTCCTCCCAAAGAGGTGCAACCCACGCATCATCATTTTCATAAACAATCCAAGGAACCTTAACAAAGTCTTTAAAGTCCTTTAAAGAAGAAACTACAGATATCTTAATATCAGGTGAAACTGCAGATGTCTCTTTAAAATCTAAATCAAATATATATTTTCCTCTTTTATTTACCAAATAAACTTTCCTCAATTTTTTGTTAATTTTTTTAATAATATATTGGACATGAAAACAAAATTATACTAAAAACCCTCCGGTTTAGTTGATTAGTATAGCAATTTAAATTCAAAAAAAATTTATTTTCATATAAACATTAATAATAGTATTAACTTATAATCCATAAAGACCATATGTCAGAAAAAAAGAAAAAAATAATTAAAGTCGCAATACTAGCAGAAGAACCACTTGGCTGGGGATCTGGTAAACATTTTTTCCCAGTCATTTTAAATGATTATTCATGGATCTCGGCTGGAGTTACATACAATTTTGAAACCACATATATTTTTGATAAAGATATTATTAGGGGAAAACTAAGTGCAACAAATTATGATGTTTTATTAGTGCCAGGTGGCGGAGTTGGAGATGGAGAAGCAGTAGTAAAAGGATTTAAAAATCTTAGAAAAGTCCGTATATGGAAAAAACGAATCAGAAGATTTATTGAAGAAGGAGGAGGGTTTGTTGGTATTTGTGGTGGAACAGCTCTTATCACAAATCTAGATATGGGTCCTAATAAGAAACCAACTTCTTTTCTTGAAAAACAATATGATAAAAGTGCTCCAGGAATATCAATTGTAAAGCACTATTATAAAGATCTTGCATTCCCTTTGTTTTATCCTTATCAAAAAAAACATCCTGAAAAAATCGGTGCAACAGCTTATGTTTTTTCTTTTGCTCCAGGTGAAACAAGAGATGGAAAGAAAGTTCATACAGGTGGAGTACCTGTTGATTTTACAATTTTAAAGGACAATCCTATTTTTAAGGATTATACAAAAGATACAATTAGGATTCGATGGTGGGGAGGTCCAAGTCTTATTGTTCCAAAAGAAACAGATCGGGATGTGAAAATACTTGCTTACTATCCAGCAAACGCAATATCAGGAAATACTTCAACCAGGATATATGCATGGAGCTATATTGGTGGCATGATAGGACTTTTTAGGTCATTTTTAAAAGGATTATCAATGTTAAGAGAAAATAATGAAAAATTGACAAATGTCTTGTTGTATACATATCTACTTGCAAAACCTTGGAAACAAAGCAATAACATTTTAGAACTAAATTTTTCTAATAAACCAGCTATTTCTGCTGAGATTTTTCCTAATGAAAATAAAGCAAGGATTTTACTTTGTACTGCACATCCAGAGTATATGATATGGTGGAATGGCCATATTGAAGAAATGAAAGAAGATGAAAATAATTGTCTTGCAACTGGTTTTCATAAATGGAAAGATATAACTCCTCTAAGCGAAACAGTTAGAGATGAATTAACCTATACCTGGTGGATAGTTAGAAGGTTTACTGCTTGGGCAGCAAAAATACCTGATAATGAGCTTCCACCAATTGAAAAAGGAGAAATTAATGAAAAGGCAAGAGATCTTATTGATCAAAACATTTTCTGGGATGGAACTCTTATTAATCAAATGAAAAATATTTAAAATCTTGCTTAACTTATAAGTTGAGAATGATAAGTTATAATTGGTGAAAAGAAGTGTGTAAACAACTAATTACAATTCTAAAACGTCCAATTGCTTTTTTATCTCATTGGCGTTCCCTTCCGCCTTATGAACTGTTTAGTTACTTTTTAATGTATGCAAGTATTCCAATGCTTGCATATGGTCTTCAATCATATAATATTGAAATTATCAAAATAATAATTTTTACAATTATAGCATTATATTGTGGTTTTTTTGCAGCACTTATATGGAATGACATAACAGATGTTGATATAGATGTTATGTCACACCCTGATCGACCGATTCCATCAGGTAGAATCAGCCAAGAAAATTTCTTTGGAATAGCACTTATTTTTTCAATATTGACTTTTATTTTTGCATTTCTTATAAGTTTATTATGTCTAGTACTGGTTGGTTGTACAGCATTATTTGTTACATTTCATGATAAATATCTTAAGAGAAAGGTGAAATTTCCTGCTTATTCGGAAATATTTACACCTGTTCAGTGGGTGGTTGTTTCAATTTTTGGTTTCCTTGCAATCTGGACTGCAATACCGCAAGCATCAGATTTTGTTTTCTACTTTCCATACTTCGGAACTATTTCAACAAATATGCAGGCAATCCAGCAAATGTTAATTCTTGTATTATTTACATATTTTGCAGATAATGCTCATGATTTAGTGGAAGGTATAGTTGATTATAAAGGCGATGAATTACATGGAGTTAAAACATATGCAACTTCTTTTGGTGAAAAAAATGCTGCAAGGATCTCTTTTGCTTGGTTTTTTATATCTGGAATATTAGGTGTAATTCTTTTCCTTAAAACATTTTTATCTCTTATTTTTCTTATACCATTTCTATGCATCTGGATTAATATCATGTATCACTCATATAGACTTTTAAAAACCAAAAAAGAAGATATGGGTAAAGTAGGTGTAATTGTGGGAAGGAAAGGTTTCGATTACTTTTTACTATCCTTTAATCTTATTTTTATAGATGTGTTTATTCAATTATTATATTTTTATTTTTTTGCATGATTTCTTTAGTTAATTTAGTTTTTATTGAAATTTACCAAAGTTTTAAATTATGTTGGAATCATATATTTAAATAACGGCAGTTGTATATTATGGCAAAAGGAGTTATTGAAGGGTTCTTGTCGTTTGCAAGGTATATCTTTTTTGAAATAATTACTCCAAAGTTTAATGCTGCATATTTTAAAAATTTCATGGACTTTGCATATGTTTTTTTTGAAAAAATTGCCATTTCATTTGAGATTTTATCAACCAATTATTTAATGTTTTATGATGAACTTATTGAAAAAGAAATTAAAATGGCAGATATTTCTAAAAATTCTAATGTTTTAGTAATTGGTTGTGGATCATTACCTGCAACAACTGCTCTTATTAGTTCCAAAACAAATGCAAATATTGTTTCTATCGATTATGACAAAAAAGCAGTTCAAAATGCTTTTAAATTTTTAAAAAAAATTAATCCTAAATTAAATGTAAAAACAGTATATGCAGATGGACATTCATATCCAATTAAGGGTTTTGATGTAATCTTTATTCTATATGGGATTAAAAAACAAAAAGACTTATTGGTTCATCTTTCAAAAAAAATTGAAAATAACACACGGGTAATTTTTCGAACCTCGCAGGATTCACTTGATCAGATTGTTGGAGGAACTGAGTTTTTATCTAAATGGTTTGAAATAAAAGATTGTATAAGCTCAGAAAAAATTTATACATCTGACTCCTATCTTTTAATGAAGAAAAAATAAAAATAAAATTATGACTTTTTAAGTTTTGAAACAATAATTTTTACAAAATTAATATCTTTGTCTTTAGGAATTTCTTTTACTTCTCTTATTATTAAATTTACTTCTGAACCTAATATCTTTTTAAATCTATTATTCAATTCATCTAAAATAACCTTAACAGATGGACCTTTATTCCTTAGATTTTCATCAATAACTACCATAACTTCTATCTTGTCTATTCTATGTTGAATAATCTGGAATTGTTTGATTTTATAGGTGTTATAGTCATCCATAACTGAGGCAGGGATAGTTGTAATATGAAATGGAAGAATCGTTTTACCATTTGGTAATCGTATTAATTCCATTGATCTGCCTCCTATGTTTTTTATTCTCTGAATTGAAGTTAGTTCACAATCATCATTAGGATAAGTTGGTGTGGCAATATCTTCAAGACCAGTATATCGAATAATTGGCGTTCCATAACCATATAATCTAGTAACAACAAGTCGTCCAGGATTTTCATATGGTACATCATTGTCATTTTCATCTAAAAATTCAAGATAACAATAATCGGGATTAACATGATAACCACTACATTTTATGCATTCAAAGGCCATAGGTCCACCCTCTGTTGAGCCATAATTATCCAGTATCTTTGTATTAAATGCTTTTTCAACGTATTGTCTTGTATAAGAATCAAGTATGGCACCACTTGAAAAAAGATATTTTGGATTAATGTTTTCACATTTTCCAATGCTTTTAAAATAGGCAAATTCCCGGAATGTATGCGGATCTGACCCAAGATACTCTGGTTGAAAATCATTAAGTTCTTTGATAATATTATTAATTTTTTCTCCAACATATATGTATTTTATGTTGTCTAATTTCATGAATTTTTTTATAAATGGCAATACACTAATCTGAAAGGAGGCATGCTCAACTGACCCTGGTTTAATATCAATTACCAAGCCAATTTTTGATTTATTCCAACTTCCACCATATGCTCTTAATATTCTCATATATCCTTCAACATATTTAATTGCAGAGAAAATATCATAATAAAAAAATAGAGGTTTACCAGATGACCCGGAAGTTGATAAAATAAAGCAATTTTCTTTGTCAAAATTTTTAGGCATGATACCTTCAGGATAATTATCCCTTAAATCGTTTTTAGTAATTAATGGTAGTTTTTTAATGTCTTTAATTCCTCTAATGTCATAATAGTTTATACCTAATTTTTTATATTTTTTATGATAAAGTGGGAAATTATAGGCATATTTTATTACTTTTCTAACGGCCTTGTCTTGATATAATTTCATTTTCTCTGTAGATAAATTCCACATTCTGTTAATATCAACTATATAGCTTTTTAAAAGGCGTGAAAGAAATATTGGATTTATATAAGGATTCATTGCAATTAAAACTCCTTTTAATCAATTGATTATTTTCTTTGTATATTTAAAGATACTCCGATATAAATTTATAATTTTTGCAATAGATGTTAAGAGTAAATATTTATCATTCGTTTATTTTATTTTTTATTATCTTGCTCAAGAGTGTTTTTTATATTGTCATTTAAGTGCTTTAATATACATTTAAGTTGAAATTTTGGGAGTAACTGAAAATTTGCAGAAAGTCTTTTTTTAAGATAATGAGATTCAAAATCTACCTTAATTCCAAATCCTTTTGGTGGTTTATTTATTTGAAAACTTAAAGCATTATGTCCAAGAATGCTTATTTGACGTTGAGGTTCAATTTTACTTATTCCTGAAAGATTAATAGTTCCATGTTCATCAGAATATGTTCCATTTACAATCCCTGTTGCTTCACATATAATATATCCAAGCCAATATTTTGTTTCAGGGTATCTAACTTTAAATTCATG
This sequence comes from uncultured Thermoplasmatales archaeon, assembly GCA_964346655.1. Classification (GTDB taxonomy): domain Archaea; phylum Thermoplasmatota; class E2; order DHVEG-1; family DHVEG-1; genus CAYFVP01. The sequence goes on along the minus strand of CAYFVP010000105.1, from coordinate 45,683 downwards.
ACTTTCACTTGTCATTCTGAACCTTAATATTATTGTTTTTTTTCCTTTTCTTGCTTTTATTTCGAAATCTGAAGGATAATAAAAATCAAAATTTCTTGCATATCTTATTTTGTTATAATTAAATTTGATATCTCCATATTCATCATATGTTTTCCCATCACTTGAAACAATAAGTGTACCAAATGCAGGTCCATTCATTAACCAAAATAAGATATTTCCATAGAAAATTGTCCATCCATTATCTAACAATGCCCATGCCCAATCGTAGCCAAAGGGATTGTTTTCCGTACTTAATTTTATTGATGTGGGAATTTTCGGAGTAAGTTGTTTTAATCGCCATCCGGTTAGTTTTGAATATATTCTTAGAGTTCTTGAAAGTTCTTTAAATTGAGAAATCGGATTATCGTACACGAAATCTCCCCAGACATGTTCAAAATAACCTAAGCCATCAACTGTGTAATTTTTATCGTTTATTTTCATTGTTCCAGAAATATTACATTTTGGTATGAATCCATAACGATAGAATCCAAAACCCATTGGCAACCATCCATCTGTAATATCCTGAGCTATCCATCTTGGATTTGATATTGCCTGGTAGGTTAAATCATAAAAAATATTGTTTGTTTTATCATTCAATTTTATTGTATATTTAGGGTATCTACCTTGGATATATGAGTCCTCATATTGAATATAAAGGCGATCTGAAGCGCTAGTTAATTTTTTTAAATCATTTCTGGTGTAGTAAAGAGTAGGTTTACCAGTTTTTTGATCAAATAATGTAATAAAAAAAATTGAACCTTCATTTTTTTTTTCATGAGGTTCTATATAATATTCAGAAAATGTAGTCTTTAAACTCCATTTTTTCTGATTTTCAACTGTTTTAAAAAAAGCTTCTATACACCACCATTCAATTAAACTTGGATAGTGTTCTTTTTCATCATCATTTGTCCATAGAGTTTCTTTCGGTTCTTTGAATGTCATATCTACTGGGTGTTATTTAAGATATTAAATATAAAGATTTGGTAATTGATTTAAAAATGCCTTAAAAGTTGAAATCTCTTTTGTAATATCGTCTATAGGAAAGGTTACCTCCTGCTGGAAAGAATCCCATTAGACTTTTTGTAATTGCTAAAATCTTGGATGTTCTCATAATAATTTCAGGATAATTATAAAACGCCTTTGCCACCTTTCTTGCTCCTTCATAAAGCTCCTTTTCAGTCATTTTTTTTGGTTTATATACAACATCAACTTGATTATAGCGGGACCAATCTCTTGTAAGAATTCTACCTTCTCTTTCAAATCTATCATATAGAGGGGTTCCAGGATATGGAGTTAAGATATTTATTTCAACAATATCTATATCAAATTCATTCATTTTTTCAAGAGTTAAATCAAAAATATCAGGAGTATCCTCGTCAAAACCAAAAATAATTCCACCTTGGATAATCATGCCGTGGTTGTGTAATCGTTTAATAAGTCTCTTAAAGTTTTCAACTTTATTATGAGTTTTTTTAATGCTATTAAGTGCTTCTTGACTAACTGATTCAAAACCTATAAACCACTCAAGGCACCCAGCTTTAGATGCAAGGTTCAAAAACTCATCATCAATTTTACTTAAAACATTTGTAGTACCATTTGCCAACCATTTCTTCTTAATTTTTTGACGTATCATTTCTTTGAAAATTTCTCTGGCATATCTTGGATTTGATGTTAAATGTGGATCATGAAAAATAAATATTTTATTTGGCATTTGTTTAATTTCTTCAACTACATTTTTTACAGGTCGTTTCCTTACCTCAAGTCCACAGAAGCTGCTAATTGCACAAAATTCACATCTATTAGTACATCCTCTTGTAGACTGAATAGCTCCTAACAGTGGATTAAGAAAAATTAGGTCTCGTCTAATAGGGGGTATATCAGCCATATCAAAATTATTGTCTGGCCCATAGAAGCGCTTTAATTTTCCCTTTTCTGCATCATTTAGAAGCTTAGGCCATGATGCTTCAGCTTCTCCAAGAACAACACAATCGGCATGCTGTATGGCTTCCTCTGGCATTGCAGTAGGATGATAACCACCTAAAACAACCTTTTTACCTCTACTTCTAAACTCATCTGCTATTTCATAAACTCGTGGCGCAGTCATAGTGTAACAGGTAATACCAACAATATCAACATCATCATTAAAATTGATATCTGAATAATTTTCGTTAACAATTTTAACACTATGTTGTCTTGGCGTAATTGAAGCAATATGTGGAAGGGTAATAATTGGATTTCCGAATAAAAAAGCATTCCATGATCCTTTATCTTTTACTGTGGTTTGGCCATGTTCAACTAGTGGAAATACTAACAGAATTTTCATTTTTTTCAAGTAATATTAGATAATCAACAGATATTTAATATTTTTTATGGATTAAAATAAATTTTCACTATCTCTTATTAGCTATGCATAATAAAAAGATAATAATATAAACAGCTTAGTAATCAAATCTCTCATATATTTCCAAGGTTTGAGAAATGTCTACAGATGATAAAACAGATGATTCTCTTATTTACTATGACTCACTACAAAAAATTGCAAAAGGGGCAAGTATTGTTTTCATTGGTCTTTTGGTAAGTTTAGTTCCTATTTTTATTGGTAAACTTATAGTTATTAGATATTGGACAGAAAATGAGTATGGAATTTTTTCTCTAGCCTTTACAATTTTAATCATAATTTCAACCTTAAGTACTTTAGGTTTAGGTTTTGGTGTTAGTTTAAGAATTGCATATGTTAGGGGAAGAAAAGAGTATAAAAAAATTCCAGATTTAATCTTCACATCAATCTTGATCTGTCTTATTGTAAGTATATCCTTTGGTTTTATAACATTTTTATTGTCAGAGATAATTGCAGAATATATTTTCCATGAATCAATTCTTACAATTCCATTAAAAATATTTTCGATTGCAATTCCATTTTTAACACTGATTAATGTTATTGTTGCAATATTTCGTGGATTTGATGAAGTGAAACCGACAGTTATTTTTCATCAAATAATGTGGAATTCCTTTTTTCCTGTTTTTTTAATTGCTGTTATTTATTTTAATAAAAATTTTATAAATATTTTTTATGCTTATCTTGCATCAATTATTATTACTTGTATTATTCTTATCTTTTATAGTTTTAGATTTATTCATACAATTTATTATACTCCAAAAAGATTTCTTAAAAGTAAATTCAGCAAAGAACTTCTAATTTTTTCTCTTCCGTTATTTGGAACAGCTGTTTTGAATTTGTTGATAACATGGACAGATACACTTATGCTTGGTGGAATTAAAGGCAGTTTTGATGTTGGTTTATATAATGGAGCTCTTCCTCTAGCAATATTTATTACATTTCCCTTAACAGCATTAATAACTATCTTTATGCCAATTTTCTCAGGATTATATGCAAAGAACTTATTAAACGAAATAAAAAGGAATTTTTCGATTGTAACTAAATGGCTTTGTCTGGCAACTCTCCCTATTTTTCTTATTTTATTTTTCTATCCGGAACAATTATTAAATTTTCTATTTGGATCATCTTATATTGTTGCAGCAAATGCTCTCAGAATATTGGCTATTGGTTTTATTATCAATAATTTTCTAGGACCAAATGGTGCAACATTAATGGTTATGGGGAAAACCCTCTTTATTATGTTTGCAACACTAACAACAGCAGCATTAAATATTGTATTAAATGTCATTTTAATTCCGTATTATGGAATTATTGGAGCTGCTCTTGCATCCGCAATTGCCTTAATTTCTTTAAATCTTATTAAAGGTTACAAATTATATTCAAAAGCAGAAGTTCATCCTTTAAGTAAAAATCTTATAAAACCAACCCTTCTATCTTTAATAGTAATAATTGGTCTTTATTTTGTTTTAAATAATTATTTTACTGTTGATATCTGGATATTACCTATCTTATTTGGTATCTATTATTTTATTTATATTGCAGCAATTTTATTTACTAAAAGTGTTGACCAAGAAGATTTAAAAATGCTGGAAGTAATAGAACAAAAAACTGGATTTAGATCTAGATTAATTAAAAAATTAATATATAGATTTTTATAAGCTCTAATAAAAGGAAAAGATTAATAAATTTTTAACTGTGAATCCTATAAGCACATTGGGAAAAGCTGATAGAGAAGGTTCTGAGGTATCCTGGTCCAAGATATAAAAGGGAAAATTAGATTCTTTACCTATAATTTTTTATACTAAATGTATAATAGATTTAACAACATGAAATTCCTGTTAATTAATCCACCAATGGCCTATGATGTAATAAACAGAGAGTATTCGTTTGAAGCGTATATGCCTCCTTTAGGATTACTCTATTTAGCAACACAACTTCTAAAACAAGGACATTTTGTAAAAGTAATCGATTTTGTAGCAGAACCATTTACAAAAGAAAAGTTAAAAAAAGAAGTCTCAGAATTTGATGTAATAGGTATAACTGTTACAAGTCATGTGATAACTTCAGTTCAAAAAATTTCATCAATAATCAAACAGCATAATCCAAATAAAACTATAATAATTGGTGGCCCACATTGCACGATTCAGGGAGAACAATCATTAAATGAGATTTGTGCCGATATAACTGTTATTGGGGATGGTGAACAGGTAATACTTGAAATTGTTGATGCGTTAAATAAAAAAAAGAAATTATCAGAGATTCACGGCATTTTTTATCGAGATAAAGATAAAATTAAGAAAGGTTTACCTCCATTAGAAATTGAAGATTTAGATCTATTAGATTTTCCAGCTCGTCATTTAATATCTCATTATATTTATGGTAAAACTTCTATCACAGGTGTTACATATTTTTCTAGAGGAAAAATTACTACAATAATAACAACTCGTGGTTGTCCTTTTAATTGTAGATTCTGTGTTAGTAAATCAATTTTTAAAAAATGTAGACTCAGGTCTGCTGAAAATGTGGTAAAAGAATTAGAGGAAGTCTCAAAGGATTATGACACAGTGTTTGCTGTCGATGATAATTTTTTAATGGATAAAAAACGGGCTCATAAAATTATGGATCTAATAATTGAGAAAGACTTGGATTTAGATATTTGGGTATCTGGAACAAGAGTTACTGATGCAGATGAAAAATTGTTTAAAAAAATGAAGAAAGCAGGTGTTAAATCACTTGAATTCGGAATCGAATCAGGAAATCAGGGTGTTCTTGATTATTATAATAAAAAAATTACTCTAGAACAAATAGAAAAAGCAGTAAGTCTTAGTAAAAAGATTGGTTTTTTTACTGTTGGAAATTTTATTCTTGGCTCACCAATTGAGACTAAAAAACATATTACTGATACTATTTCATTTGCCAAGAAATTAAATCTAGATTTTGCATTTTTTTATAATTTTTTCTTTCTTAAGGGTAGTGAAATATGGGAAGAGGCCTATAAGGCAGGAAAAATTCAAGAAAATGAAATGTCTGTGCCGTGTGACTCAAGGAGAGGACTATGTAATTTTACTCCAGAAGAGTTAAGATATCAAATACATAGAGCATTAATAACTTATTATTTCACTCCAAGATACATATTTAATCAATTTATACGTTCTATTTTTGTATATCATAATTTTAGAATTTTTAAAGCAGGATTAATATTAGTTCTTAAACAAAAAGAAGAATCTGTATTAGCTAAAAGATAAATAAATTTGATTTATCAATTATTATTAAAAATATTTCTTTTAAAAATAGTGATAAGGCCTTTGCAGCTTTAACATCTATCATAGAAATAATCTAAATAGGTAGTTAAAATTTTTACAAGAAGTTAGAAAGGGGTGAATGCTTTCATACATATCACCCCTATTCACACCTCTTCACCTCCCCAAATAAAATATTTAATGTGATCAAGGTTAAACTATTATAATATAGAGTTAAATATTTATATTTTTCTATTTTTTTATGGAAAAAAATAATTATATAAAAAGTAAAGAGAGAGATTTATTATAATTACTTGTAAACATTTTAACAATGTAAAGCAACTACACTATTAAAACACAATAATAAGAAAAAATTAGTTGAGCAGGGAATATTAAAGGAGAGAGGTAGCATGAAGAAAATAAAGAAAAATAATTTTTTTCCCTACTCAACTGCTTTATATTAAGTTCTTTGAGTTATGTATTTAAAAAATTTGTTGTACAACCATATACAAAATTTAAAATAAATCAAAAATTTATCAATTATATAACATTTTTAAATTGGGTAAAGGAGGGATGGGCTAAGAAGGATGGGAGACTTAGAAGAAAAAGGGGATTCTGATGATACCTCTTTCTTATCTCCTTTACCCATATTTATCATAAAAATTAAATATATAAATCTTTTTATTTAAATATTAGATTTTTAATAATTGTAGAAAAAAAATAAGAAAAAAAGTTTAGCTCATATTATAAAACTTGATAATAATTGTAAAGCTAATGGGAAATAGTTGTACAACAAAACTTTTTAAACATCACCAATAAAATTGAATCCAAGGTTTTGAGGAATGACAGATAAGATTAAAAACAAAGAAAAAAGCGATGCAATAAAACGAATAGAGAAAATATTATCTGAGTTTGAAGATGCTTTAAAAATTGCTGAAAATGTATATGAAGACGCTGTTGAGAAGGGAGATTTGAAACTCCAAAAAGAAATACAAAAAAAGATAGATCATATAAAAAGGGAAGAAGCATCAATCCAGAACATACTTCTTGGAATAAAGACTATTTGCCAATAGATCTAATAAAAAATACTGAAAATAAGAAAAATTTTGCATTTCAGAATATTTGATTTTTAAAATAGCATTTATGAATTTTGTAAAATTTATTGAGTAGATGAATAACATAAAACATTATCTTTAATCTTTAGGGTTCATACAATTGGATAAAATTGAGACTTTTACAAATTTAAATATTATACTCTAACTTATAATCAAAAAATGTATTGTAATCAATAGTAAAAAATAAGGGTTATCTTTTTAATATAATTACTAATTTAATTAACTAAAATTTGGAGATTATGCATGAAAGAAGGATATCTACAATTAAAAATCGCAGAAATTAATGATAAATGCAAACTAATAGAACAAATGATAGCTATGGAGAAAAAAAGAATTGAACTATTGGAGCAAAGAGTAGGAGGATTTAAAGACCTTATTAAAAAGTTACGAGATATCGATAACTTTAAAGTAGATATGCAAAAACAAATTAAAAAAGAAAATCAAGAACTTCTTAAAAATGAGATAAAAAATATCTCTAAAAACATTTCTGATGAAATTGATGCATTAATAAAAAGTAAGATAAAAGAAATCGAAAAATCAATAAAATATATATCAAGTCGGGAAAAAGATATAGAAAAACAAGATGAAGTAATTTCACAAATCAATAAAAATGTAAGCTATCTTTTGAATCATAATAATCTTCTTATGATGAAATTAGTAAATAAAGCAATAATTTCTGATAGAGAAGTCAATGAATTACATATCAGATCATCTAAAAAACCAGATTAATCTGGCTTTGTTTTAAATTTTTTTTTTAAAGCCAGATTTTGGTTTCAATCGTTTAAATATATTTTTTTAGTTAATATATGAGAGTTATATCTAAAAGTTTTAAATACTCAACATCTGATTTAAATTATTGGGGAGGTTAGAAAGCTGAATAAAAAATCTCTTGCATTTGGATTATGCTTTCTGGTGATTTGCACTGTATTCATACCAATATCAGTTGGATTTAATGTTAAGGATTTAATTATTGAGCAATCATCTATAATAAGTGGAGGTAAGACACTTTATGTGGGTGGTAGTGGACCTGAGAATTATACTAAGATACAGGAGGCTATAGATGATGCTGTTGATAGCGATACTGTTTTTGTTTATGATGATAATTCACCATATTATGAAAATATTGTTGTGGATAAATCAATCAGTTTATTTGGTGAGGATAAAGCTACAACAGTTATCGATGGTGGTAATATTGATAATGTTATATTTGTAAATGCTAACTGGGTGAACATTAGTGGATTTACAATTCAAAACAGTCATGAGTATAAGATAGTTGCTGGAATCAAAATAGATTCAAATCACAATTCAATCTCTGATAATATTATAACAAATAACAATTTTGGTATTCTTCTCTTGAATTCTCATTCTGTTACTATCAGTCGCAATAAAATATCTAATAATTTGGCTGATGGTATTTTCATTCACTTGGGATCTAATTATGTTCTATCAGATAATATTATCATTAATAACAAGAATTCTGGTATTCAATTTCAACATTCAAATTATAATAATATTAGTGGAAACTATATTTTAAATCATTCTTATTTTGGTATAATACTATTATATTCTGATAATAATACCATCTCTAACAATTCTATTTTAAACTGTCTTAATTGTGGAATAGATCTTTATAGTTCATCCTATAATACAATAATTGACAATAAAATTACAAACACAGACTTTGGAATACTTCTCCATAATACATCTAATAACAAAATTATTGACAACTCTATTTCAATCATCCAAAGCACGTGTATAAGCCTCAAAAAATCCTTTAACAATATTATCATAGATAACTCAATTATCTCTAACAATGGAACTGGGATTATCCTCTCAGAGTCCGTTGGTAATACAGTCTTAGGAAATATTGTTTCAAATCACTTTTCGGGCATTAGTATTAAAGATTCCTTTGAAAATACCATTGAGCGTAACTTGATTTCAAATAACTCTAATTGTGGATTATATCTATCGTTTTGGAAAATCCTTGATAATAAGTCATATTCTAAATCAAATAGAATTCTAAAAAATAATTTCATTGATAATGAGAAACATGCTAATTTCTGGGGTTATTATTGTAGTGCAAAATGGTATCAAAATTATTGGGGTAGACCAAGGCTGTTACCAAAATTTATATTTGGTGAGTTAAAAATTTGTAATATATATATCCCATGGATTAATATTGACTGGCGACCAGCATTCAGATCATATGATATATGAGATTTATAGATATAACTACAATACCTAGAGATTGTTAGATATTATAATATAAGATGCTTAGGTTAGATTTTTGACTTTTAATTAAAATGGACTGTAAGATCAAAGTCGATTTTTTAAAAAAATTTTACACACTTTAAATGGTCCTTGTGACTTCCAATTCACTTATTGGTTTTGAATTATTTACATAGATATAATTTATTAAATCAACTACCCTGCATGAGTAGCCCCATTCATTATCGTACCATGATAATATCTTTAAAAGATTACCAGGTTCATCCATGACTTTAGTACTTAAACCATCGATTATTGCCGAATGTGGATTTCCAACAATGTCGACTGAAACAAGTGGCTCTTCAGTATATTGTAATATTCCCTTTAATTGTCCTTCTGCTGCGTTTTTAAAGGAATTATTTACCTCTTCCTTTGTAACCTCTCTTTTTAAAACACATGTAAAATCTGTAAGTGAACCATCAGGGGTAGGCACCCTTACAGCCAGCCCATCAATTTTACCCTTTAACTCCGGAATTACAAGTGTTACAGCCTTTGCAGCTCCAGTTGTGGTAGGGATGATTGATACAGCTGCTGCCCTTGCTCTTCTCAAATCTTTATGAGGGAAATCAAGAATTCTTTGATCACCAGTATAAGAGTGAATTGTGGTCATGAATCCTTGTTCAATCCCAAAGTTATCATTTAATACTTTAACAGGAGGTGCTAGGCTATTTGTTGTACATGAAGCATTTGAAATTATGTTATGTTTTTCAGAATTATATTGATGTTCATTTACACCAAGAACTACAGTTATGTCTGGATCTTTTGCAGGCGCTGTAATAATTACCTTTTTTGCTCCTGCCTCAATGTGATGTTGCGCACCTTCTCTGGTGCGGAATATTCCCGTGGATTCAATTACAACATTGATATCAAGATCATTCCACGGTAATTTTGAAGGATTTACCTGAGAAACGAATTTAATGTATTTCCCATCTATTTCAATTCCATCATTTTTAACTTCAACTGAACCCTGATATTTTCCATAAATTGAATCATATTTAAAAAGATGAGCAAGTGTTTCAGTGTTTCCAAGATCGTTTACTGCAACAATATCAAATTTTTTTTGATATTGAGAGTGCCCAAATGCTGCTCTAAGTATATTACGACCTATTCTTCCAAATCCATTAATAGCTACTCTGATCATCCCTTCCACATTGAATACAAATATTAATTATCTATATAATACTTCCGACTAAATAGGTCGAGGCTGCATCAATTATTTGAACAGAAATAAATTCACCTAATCTTACTTTTTCTTTAATTACTACCGGCTTGTAATTTTCTGATCTTCCAACAAAAGTACTTTCTTTTCCAATTTCAGTAATTAAAATATTATATTTTTTTCCAATATGAATTTTATTTTTTTCGTTTGAAATTTTACTACAAATTTCTGATAAAATTTTTGATCTATTTTTTAAAACTTCTGATCTTAATCTACCCTGCATTTTTTTTGCATTAGTTAATGGTCGTGCAGAATATCTTGTAATATTTGTTATATCTGGTTTTACATTTTGCAATAATTCAATTGTATTTTGAAAATTTTTATCAGATTCAGAGGGAAAGCCAACGATAATATCTGTTGAAAGTGTTATATCAGGATATTTTTTTCTAAATTTACTAATGATATGTAAAAAATCTTCAACCGAATATTTTCTATTCATTTTTTTTAAAATAATATTGTCTCCAGATTGAACAGGTAAATGTAAAAACTTGTAGATTCTAGTATCATTAAAACCATCTATTATTTCATCAATATTTTGTAAACATGTAAAAGGATTCATCATTCCCACTCGCATCCGATAGTCACCTGATATTTTACTAATATTTTTTAAAAGTATACCAAGATTATTTTTGTTATCAAGCCCATATGAACTTGTATCTTGTGCTGTAAGTTGAATTTCCTTGCATCCCTTATCAATTGCTGACTTAATATCTTGAGTTATTTCGTCGATTGGATAACTTTTAAGTTTACCTCTAGCAACTGAAGTAATGCAATAAGAACAAGAAAAATTGCAACCTTCTGCAATGGATATAGGAGTAGTAATGTCTTCATAATATTTTGAAAATAACGTTTTATTTTTTTCAACAAATTTTACTTTTTTATTGTCTAATAAATCAACGATATGATGAGAATATTGAGGTGGTAAAAAAAGTGCATCTGGTAAAATACTTTTAACCAAATCTTTTTGAACAGATGCCATACAACCAGAAACAACAACTTTTTTCTCTAATTTTTTAAAATTTTTCAGTCGTGATAGCATCCTTTGTTCAGTTGTACCAATAACAGTACAAGTGTGAATTATTATTAAATCAGCATGATTAATATTTTCTACTATTTCGTAATTATTCTCCTTTAAAACTCCCTTAACTAAACTTGCATCACTTTTATTTGCTGTACAACCATAGATTTCTATGTATGCCTTCATAAATTAATAAAAAGAAATAATATGTCTATTTAATTGCTTGCTCAATTCGTTTTAATACAAAATCCCTGTCTAAATTTGATAAGAAATAACCAGCTCTGGGACCTTTTTCCTTATCAAGGATTAATTGATAAATGATTTTAAACCCTTCACTTTTTGCATTCTTTTTTCCTTCTTTTTGCCATTCCCCAATAACTGAATAAATCGTTCTATGTATCTCTTCTGCCTCCCATCTTATTTGAGAAAGAGCATTGCTAACTGAAGATAAAAATTGCTTTTGTTCTTCTGTTAAACTAATTTTTGGCATTTTCTTTTTAACTTCGAATTTTATCATATCTGGAGCAAAATTTTCAAGCCAATATCTAGCATGCTCAACCCTTTGTTTTAGATGGTTTTCATCTTTTTTATCTAAATCTTTTGGAATTTGCTTGGTTCGCAATAGAATTTTTTTTACTTCATTCCAACTTTCACCTAATTGAATTACAGTTACTAAGTGTCTATAGGGGAGTTGATAGGGAATTTTACTGGGAAGGTCGTAGGGTTGAGCTAGTTCATAGGTTACTTTTAAATCTTTCATCCCTTTAATTTCTTCTTCTTTTCCAAAAAAAACTCTTTCTTCTTTGTCAAATTCATCTACTAAATTTAAAAGACCAAGACCTGTATCAAAAACAATGTGTTTGTTGGGCTGATTATTAATAATTAAAAACCTTAAAACCTCAGGTGGGGTCATATTAAGCATTTCTTCAGCACTAAGAGCAGTTCCCTTTGAGCTATGCATAGCCCCTTTTCCCTTTAACAAGATAAATTCATACATGATATATTTAGGTGCAGGATAGTTGTATATCTCTTCAACAATTTTTTCACCAGTATCTCTTGCTCCACCAACAGTTCCGAGATCTTTACCAAAGGGTTCAAAAGTGATACCTAGCATTTTCCATCTTGCTGGCCAATCAACACGCCAAGGTAATTTACCAATGCCGCCCTTTCTAATATCGACTTCATCTTCATAACCACAATCACATTTGTATTCAATTATAGGATAATTATAAAGAGTTGCTTTTGCAGTTGTAAGTTTCTTACATTTTTCACATCTGATATTAAAAGGAATCCAACCATTTGGTAGTTGTCTTTTTGAAATTTTTTGAATTATTTCTTTTATTTTTTCAGTACTATCTAGAGCTATCTGAATTGCCTCGTTGTAGAAACCATTTCTATACATCTCATTTGCCCTATAGATTCGTGGCCTAACACCAATCTCTTTTAAAGAATTTAATAAGGGAATTAAATAATGATCAGCATATGATTTATGTTTTTTACAAGGGCAAGGAATATCTGAAATTGGCATTCCAACATATTTTTCATAGGTTTTAGGAAGATATGGATAAACCTTTCTTAAATGGTCAAAATCATCAGCGATATAGATAAGTTCAGCATCCCCACCTTTTGCAATTAATCTTCTATAAACAGCATCTGTTGTTAGAATTTCACGCATGTTTCCGATATGAATAGGTCCAGATGGGGTGATACCTGTTGCAAGTACATGTTTCTTCTTTTCTTTTAGTAATTTATCAGCTAAAACATCTGCCCAATGCATTATTAATTCCCCAATAAAATAAAATGTTAGATGACTCTAGCTCTAATGAGTGCTCTAAGCTTTGTACCATCTATATTATTTTGAGCTCTTTTGTTTAATAATGCAAGACAAAGAACAGGTTTCCCTTTTTCAGCTTTAACTGCTTTTAAAGCACTTCTGAAGGTATGACCAGTTCCAACAACATCATCAATTATAACTACATTTTTTTCTTTAACACTAGCAAAATTTGATGAAAAAGCACCAGATTTAGTATGATGTGGCCTGAAAATCGACATCTCCAAACCTAATTTATCAGCAATATAAGTTGCATAAGGAATACCATTTAATGCAATACCAACAATTGTATTAACTTCTTCACATTCTTCAAGGATAATATCAGACAAAGCATCAGATATAAAACTAATTCTTGACGGATAAACTCCTATAGAGCGCCAACCAATTTTAACATCGCCGATTGGTTTTTTCTCTTTTCTTTTACTTAAAAGCCATACAGCAGTTTCTTTAGATACATTTAGCTCATCAGCAATTTCAAGTTCAGTTAAACCGCTCTCTTTATACTTAAGTGCTTTTTTTATAAGCACGTCTATTTCCTTCATATAAATCCACCCTTTCAAACTAGGTATAATAATTCTATATAAAGATGTTTGCTCATTTATCGAGAATCAATAGTAAAACTAAAATATAATAATTTCATCTACTTATTTGATAAAAATAAAAACAAGAAGGTAATAATTATGGCAAAACAAAAAAAAGGTGAAGGCTTTCATTCAGCAGCAGGTTTAATTAGATATTTTGATGCAGAAGAAAAATCATCTCTTAGAATACCACCTTGGTTTGTTATAGGAATGTGTGTAGTAACTGCAGTAGTTGTAACAGCAGTTCATATTATTTTTAAAGTTTAAATCAATAGCTTTAATTCTCTTTTAATTTTAAAATTGTTAGCTTTTTTGCTAATTCTAAAGCTTCATCAATTCTTTCTTTATTTGGACCACCACATTGTGTCATTTTTGGTGTTCCACCGCCACTTCCACCTAAAATTTTTCCAATTTCAGGAGCAATTTGTCTTAAATCAATATCAATATTTTTAGAAGCCATTGAGACAAGTCTATTTCCATCAAAAATATGTGTAATATAATTATTTTCTTTTGTTATAGCTCCGGCAACAGCAGTTGCTTCAAACTCTGAAATTCCTGTAACAATTTTTATGTCAGTACCTGATATTTTTTCAGCATTAGATATTAACCTATCAATTTCATTTCTTGAAACCTGTTTTTTACTTTTTTGTTTTGATTTCCATTCACTAAAAAGATCCATACTTGCTTCTTTAAGATCTTTTACCTCTTTTTTTGTTTTTATATCAACATCCTTTTTAAAACGCTTTATTGTTTTATTAATTTGATTTATTGGAACACAAAATATCTTTGATGCCTCTTGTAGTTGCGCAGAAATATCTTTCTCTTCTTTGATTTTATAAAGGGAACTTAACTCCTTTACAATTTTATTATATTGATCCTTTACTTCTTCAATATGAGCATCAGCCATTTTACCTGCAGCAAAAATAATTCTATTTACACCATCTTGTATTCGTTCTGTTTTAATTATACGTATTTTTTCTACTTCTCGTGTGTTATTAAGATGGGTTCCTCCACAAGCCTCAACATCAATGCCAGGGATATTTAAAACACGCATTGAATTACCTGGAGGAACGCCCCCCTGATATAATCTAAAACCAAATATTTTTTCAGCTGAATTTCTGTCCATTATCTTTTTCTCTACGGGAACTGCTTGTTCAATGTATTTATTTACCAGCTTTTCAATTTCTTTTTTTTCTGAATATGTTATTGATTTGTAATGTGAAAAATCAAAACGTGCATCATTTACCTCAAGTTGTGAACCTGCCTGCCAGATATGCTCCCCTAAAAGAGTTCGAAGTGCGCCATTTACTAGATGAGTACCTGTATGATGTTTCATTATAGTATACCGGCGATCCCAGTCAATTTCTCCATGAACTTTTTCACCAACCTTTAAAATACCATCAATTATATGGACTAAGGTATCTCCTTTTTTTATAACATTTGTAACATATATTTTTTTCCCATTGTTTGATAAATATCCGATATCGCCAGGTTGACCACCTCCTTCAGGATAAAAAGCAGTTCTATCAAGAATTATTTCTGAGTCGTTTACCCAAACAACATGTGCATCAAACTCTTTTGTATAATGATCTTTATAGTAAAGCTGCTCGGTTTTTGGAAGATTTAATTTCTCTTCTTCAATTTTTTCTTCTTTTTGCTCATGTGAATGAAGCTCTGCAACCATGGATTCAAAATTGTCTGGAATTTTTACCTCTACACCTTGGCTTTTTGCAATGTTTTTAACAATATCTGGCGGCAAACCATGTGTATCATATAAAGGGATTAATTCAGAGATGTCAATTGTTTTTTTTTCACTTAAAATCCTCTTTATAAGATTTTTTCCTTTAGAAAGGGTTTCTGAAAATTTTTTTGTTTCTAAATCCAAAATTTCAATAATTTGATCTTCCCTTTCTTTTAATGATGGGAAATCCTCTTTTAATAAGTTAATCTGCATTAATACTAAATTTTTTAATGGTATATCCGAACCAATTTTTTCTAAAAACCGTAGGGATCTTCTTATAATAAGTCTTGCAAGATAACCTGCTTTAACATTTGATGGAACTATTCCATCTCCAAGCATAAATGCCAAACATTTTGAATGATCTCCAAGAGAATATATACTTACAAGGTCTTTTTTATTTTCTGCATTTTCAATAATATAACTTATTATCTCAGGAAAAGCTGTATCATAAACAGTTTTTGTTCCTTGTGTAAGCCATGCTATTCTTTCAAGACCATATCCCGTATCAACTATATTTAAGGGATTAGGTGAATATGATTTTCCCTCAATTACAAATTTACCATCTTCATCTTCCTTCATATTCATAAAAACAAGAGTTGCTACCTCTAGACCATATACAATTACTTCAAGGCATGGTCCTGCATTTCCGCCACCATACCATAACTGTTCCTTATAATTGATCGCTTCTCTTGGTATACCAATGATATTTACAAAATACTCATCACATAATCTTACTGTTTCTTCTTTGAAGTATATTTCATTAATATTTTTATTAAAAGCATGATGACCCATCATTTCAAACATGGTTAAATGTCGTCCACTTACCCCAACTTGTTCTAAATCGTTTAGTCTAATACATGGTTGAGATATTACCAATGGATTTGCAGGAGGTGGAACCTCACCAGAAGTTACATGAGGTTGAAAATCTGCAATAGATGCAATGGTGAGATAAATATCTGTTCGCCATCGCGCAACAACAGGACATCTTTCGCCTGTCTCGGGGTATTTGAGTCGTAAATGTCCATTTTTTTCAAAAAAACTTAAAAAACTCTGTCTAATTTCTGCCAATGAAAAGGATTTATTACCTATGTTCTTTCCGATAAAACTAAATTCTACACAGGGTTTATCTCCACAGAGAGTTGAATTTTTATCTAAAGTCCAATAATTTGCACCACAAGATGCACATTTTTTTCTTACAAATCCATTATTATGAAAATATTTTAAATTACATTCTTTTTGAAGAAATGTATCCATTTTTTATCACTAATGTCAACCGAAATATAAAGAAGGTTTATAAATAGTATTAATATCTGATAATTCAAAATGTATGCTATAGTAGATTTAACCTATATTATTAGATGGGTTATCTATATAAGTTTACCAATCCTTGTTTTATTTTTTGCTTATCTGTTTATTACAAAAGCATTTAATTATATGGGATTTTCATCAATAGAAGCATTAGTAATTGTTTTTATATCGTTTCTTTTTGGATTTGATATTATTGTATTTGGTTTTAATATTTCAAATATCTATCTTCTATCTTATAGAAATTGGAATTTATGGATAAATATAGGTGGAGCAGTTATACCTATTTTATTAAGTATTTACTTAACCTTGAAAAAAAAGATACGCCTGAAAAAAATAATTATTGGAATAATTGTTGTTACGTTTATTGCTTTTATTGTGACACGACCTGTTGAAAACAAAGGAATTATTGCAACTATTCCATATGCATTTTTTCCAGCTATTTTTGCAAGTATATTATCAATGATTCTATATTGGAAGGAGTTTAAAAAAGCTGCTCCCTTAGCATACATAACTGGAACTATTGGAGTGTTAATAGGTGCTGATTTTCTTCATCTTTGGGAACTTTTAAATATACCTATCACTGAAGAAGGAAATGCCATTATTGGCGGTGCAGATGTTTTTGATATGATATTTTTTACAGGAATCATTGCTGTAATTTTTGATGGTCTTATCATGTTTCGTCAAAGAAAAAAAGAAGGAATTTCATAATTTTTACCTGTTTTTTGACGTTTACTTTCAAAATACTTAAAAAGGACCTAATATTTTACGTAATATACCAGAATGATCTCTTTCGAGGTTTATTATGAGTGATACTGCTGAAGATTTAATCAAAGATAAAGACAAATTACAGGTACGAGCAAATGATTTAAAAGAAAAAAGAAATCAATTGCATTTAAAATCAAAAAAGCTTGCAGACGAAAGAGATTCATTAAATTCTTCTATTCGAGATATAAGAAATAAAATATCAGATCATAAAAGAAAAAGAGATGAACTTAACGAAAGAGTTAAACATACTAAAGAGCAAAGAAATAAACTCAATAAAAGTTACAGTGAAGTTAAAAAGAAAATCGAAGACTTAGAAAGAAAGCGATCTTCAACAACGGGAGCAAATTTAAATAATCTTAGAAAGCAACTTAGAGCACTTGAAAATGAGCAGATGACTCAGCCTATGTCACCTAAAAAAGAAAAAAAATTGATAGAAATTATTTCTGATATTCATGGTAAAATCAAAGAGCAAGAAGATATTTTAAATAAAGATCCGAAACTTAAAAAAGCCCTTGATGAAGAAAAAATATTAAGACAAAAAGCAGAAAAACAACATGACATAGTTGAAAAATTGGCAACAAGAGCCCAAGAGGAACATGAACATATGATAAAACTAATTAAACAACTAGAAAATACAACAAAAAGGGTTAATGAAATACAAGAACTAATTGTTATGACTAAAATTGAAGCAGACACAGTACATAAAGAGTTCATTGATTGTGTTGATAAAATACATGATTTAGAAAGAAAAATTACAGCAACTCAAGAGGAAAAAAGAAAAACAAAAAAGGCTAAAGAAGCAACAATTGCTCAAAAAGAGGCAAGTGAAATATTTGAAAAGTTTAAACGTGGTGAAAAACTAAGTACTGAGGATTTAATGACCTTACAAAAAGCTGGTTTAATCTAATACAATTATTTTGAGGAGGAATAATGAAATATGCAGTGCGAACTTTGTGGTATGGAATGTTTTTGTAAACCTGCAAATGTAGATGGGGTAAAAATGATGCTTTGTCCTAATTGTATAAAACATGGACAAGTCATTGAATATAGTGAGAAACCCAAACTTACGAGCCATAAACCTATTTCTGAAAGAATCAAAAAACCAAAAGTAAAGGATGTTTACAAGGACATGAATAAAGAGCTTGTCTCTGATTGGAATATTTTAATTAAATCTGCACGTGAAAAAAAGGGTTTAACAAGGGAACAATTAGGGTTTAAAATTGGAGAGAGAACTGTAACTATATCAAAAATTGAAAACGGTGATTTACGTCCTTCTGATAAAGTTGTTGAAAAGCTTGAAAAAGAATTAAACATAAAACTTATTGAAGAAGTAGCTGACATTCCTGCAAGCCTTATTAGTACCAAATCTAAAACCACTTTAACTCTTGGGGATTTTATTAAAAAAGAAGAAAAATGATTATGATAAAAGCTGATGTTTCTGCAGCTATTAAAGCATTAAAAGAAGGCAAAGTCATAATATATCCCACTGATACTTTATATGGTCTTGGTGCCGATATTTATAATGAAGCTGCTGTAAGAAAGGTTTTTGATATTAAAAAAAGACCAGAAAATATGCCTTTATCTATTGCGGTTTATAACTATGAAGAAGTAAAAAAAAATGCATTTGTTAATAACATTGCTAAAAACCTAATTAATTCTTTTTTACCAGGTAAATTGACCTTAATATTAAGGAAAAAAACTTTGGTATCTGATTTAATTACTGCAGGTCTTGAAAAAGTTGCTATAAGAGTACCTGATAATAAAATTGCCTTAGAAATTTTATCAAAATTTGGACCTCTTACTTCAACTAGTGCAAATATTCATGGGAAAAAAACCCCATATATTATAAGTGATATTATTATGCAGTTCAAGAAAGATGATATTAGTGTTTATCTTGATGATGGTAAACTTGCAGGTCAGCCATCAACAATTGTTGATGTATCTAATAGCAAAGTCAAAATAGTACGAGAAGGAGCAATTAGCAGTAAAGATATACTGGATGCTGTAAAAAATGGATAATGAAACTTTTGAAAAATACATAATTGCAGGGAAAATTGCAACAGAAGCAAGAAATTATGGTAAAAATCTAATTAAATCAGAAGTTGGTTTTTTAGATGTAGCAAGTAAGGTCGAATCAAAAATAATTGACAGAGGTGCAGGACTTGCATTTCCAGTTAATATTTCAATAAATGAAATTGCTGCTCATTATAGTCCAAAACATAATGATACATTGGTTTTTAAAAAAGGTGATGTAGTTAAACTAGATGTCGGTGCTCATATAGATGGATATATTGCTGATACTGCTGTAACAATTGAAGTTGGAACAAATAAATACATTGATTTGATAAAGGCATCAAGTGATGCATTAGATAATATCATCGATTTTATAAAACCTGGAATAGCCCTTTTTGAAATTGGAAAGATAGTAGAAGAGACAATTTCTTCATATAATTATAAACCTATAGATAATCTTACAGGTCATAGTATGAAAAGGTACATTCTTCATACTGGTTTATCAATTCCTAATGTGCCAAATAAATCTTATAAAGCAAAACTAAATATAGGAGATGTTCTTGCAATTGAGCCATTTGCCACAAATGGTGCAGGGCATGTTAATACTGGAAATGGAAGTAATATTTATATATGCAAAGACTCTGTAAACTTAAGACTTTTAAGAAACAAAAAATCACGAGTCATTTTTGATAAATTAAAAAATAAATTTAAAACACTTCCATTTGCACAAAGATGGTTTGAAGAATCATTTTCAAACAGTGAAATAATATTAAAAAAGATGTCCTTTTCAGGTCTAATTAAACAATATCCACAATTAATTGATGCTAAACGAGGAATTGTTTCTCAAAAAGAACATACTGTTATTTTAACAGAAGATGGATGTGAGGTGATAACAGGATGAATTCTAGTATTGAAAAGAAAAACTCAAATATCATTAAACTCGAGGAACTTAATTGGAAACAAGTAGACAGTCTTGATAGATCTAAAACAATTATCTTTTTACCAATTAGTCCTCTTGAAGAGCATGGGCCACATTTACCTGTTGGAACAGACTTTTTGACAACAAAAGATGCAGTAGTTGAAGCAATTAAGATATTAAGCCAAAAAAAACCTGATCTTAATTATGTCCTTTTCCCAATTATTCCGCTTGGCCCTTGCAAGGCAAATGTTGATTTTCCAGGAAGTATATCTGTTAATGGAAAGGTTGTAAGAGATATTATATATGGAGTAGGTTCGTCTCTTGGTCTTAATGGATTTAAATATTTACTTATTTGTACTTATCATATGGCTCTTGGTCATCTTAGAGGAATCTATTCAGCTATGGCAAAATTAGAATCAAAATATAATATAAAAACTGCTGAACCATGGGGGCCGATTTTTTATAGTGACGAAATTAGCATGCGTGAGCCAAAGCTTGGTTTTGATACACAAAAGGAATTACATGGAGGATTTAGAGAAACATCTCTAATGAAATATCAATATCCCTATTTAGTTGATGAATCTTATAAGCAATTGCAAAGTATTCATCGTGATATGAGTTCTCCAAGAGTTATTGGTAAATCATTCAAGCAATTGGGTTTAAAAGATGGATACATTGGCAGTCCATCCAGAGCAGATGCAGATTATGGGCGATGGTTTTTCAATGAAACGGTAAATGCCTATGTTCAAGGAGCAATTGATCTTTATAGTGGTAAAAAACAAAAAGAATTACCTGCTAAAATCAAAGTTGCTATGAAAACATTTATCTGGGAATAAACCTAAAAATTATTTCATCTTAGGTGTTTTTTCCAGTTTTATTTATAATCTTTTTTAAACAGAAAAATTGATAAGACAACATTTAAAAACTGGAAATTTATTACTTCTTCTATTCGGAGGTATGGATGGGCTTCACTTCTAAATTTTCAAAGAGAGTAACATTGAAACAAGAACTTGAAAAAGACAATAAAAATAGGGCACCTCCTAAAGATATGGATTATAATCGTTTCGATATAAAAAATTCTAATTTTTTTAACGATATCAATAATCTTGTTGATATCCTATTTATAAAAAAGAATATTTCTTTATCAAGTAAATATAATAAAAATAATTTTTTTTCAAGTAGATTCTTCAGACTGTATGAAATAATTAAAATTCTTCAGGTTAGAAAGTTACCAATTAAAAAGTTTTTTTCTGTTTTATTATCTATTCTATTAGTTTTTGTTGCCATTGCATCTGCTTCAATTTTTACCCAATCAGAAGGTTCTGAATCTGTAATCATATCTGTTTCTTTAGAACCCAAGGGAGTTTATATAGGTGATATTTTGTTTATCAATGTAACAGTACCCATTGATCATAATATCAGTTACATAAAAGCCGATATTTCTGGTATTGATTCAATAGATTTATTGTTTGATAATTCTTCTTTTTATCCTTATTGGACAGGTATTTGGGAATGTCATGATATAGATATTGGAAATCATATTGTAAAAATTATAGCAGTGGATAATGAAAATACAACCTATAATGCAGATGCTGAAATGAGAGTTATTTCAGAAGATAATGAATTAAATGAAATAATCGATGTTGAGAATGATCAATTAAATATAACATCAATTCAAGAATCTGTTGATGTAAATAATTTATCGAATCAAACAGTAGTTTCTAATGAATTAAGTATTTCTATTGTTGACCCTGGAGATGAACAAATTTATGCATTACCTGGAACTAGTTTCTATGTGGAGAGAACTGTTGATGGGACACATGATACAGAAGTTATATTTGCTCCTTTGTTTTCTGATGGTTTAACTATTGAAAAAATCGAAATTGTTGGTGAAAAAGATAATTTAGGAGCAAATATTGGTTATGATAGAATTGATTCAAATAAGCCTCGAGTTTTTTCTCCTGGAAGACCTTCATCTCAATTGGAAGCTAGAATTGAAAGTTTTAGAGAAAAGCTGCCTTCTGATATAAAACAGTTAAATAATATTGCCTATTCTCAACCGTTAAGATTACAAAGTCCTATTATTGTTCGTATGTGGTTCAAGGCACCAGGTTGGGAGGAACTAAAATCGGGAAGCAAGTCTTCTTCCGGTAAAATAAGCTATCTTACATTTGCTAATAATGGAGGTGATAATTTTGATTTTGAAAGTAGTACCTGGTGGAATTCTAATTGGGGGTACCGAAAGCTTGTTACAATAAATTCTTCACAGGTTGATGCTGATCTTACTAACTTTCCAATTCTTATTAATATTACAGATACTGATTTACGTGATTATGCACAGAATGATGGTGATGACATTGCGTTTGTTCTTTATAGTGATAATACTAAGCAATTGAATCATGAAATAGAGCGTTATAATGGTACTACGGGTGAGCTTTATGCATGGGTAAATATTACTAGCCTCAGTAGTACTGATGATACAAAGATTTGGATGTACTATAACAACAGTGATTGTAGTAGCCAACAGAATCCGACTGGTGTTTGGGATAGCAATTATAAAATGGTTCAGCACATGCAAAATGCAACTACTAGCACTGTCGAAGATAGCACATCAACTGGTATTACAGGAACAAAAGGAAGCGCTAATAATCCAGATGAGTGTAATGGAATGATATATAAAGCACAAGATTTTGATACCATATCTGAAATTATAACTTGGGCTGATAATGCTGTTTGGACATTTACTCCTGTTACTGATAGCAGGACATTTTCTCTTTGGATATATCCGACAGCATTTCCAACAAACGATGGTTACTATGCTTCTTTTTTTACTGGTGACCAAGGCGGCTATGGTAGCGGGTATAATAAATATCGGTTTGGATGGAATCAAGAAACTGGTACTCATTATTTGAGAGGTATGGTTGCAAGCAGTACTTGGGGAGAAATAGGTTATTTTCGTTGTACATGGACACCATCTCTTAACACCTGGTATCACATTACATTTGTTGCCAGTTCTGCAGGAAATAATAAAATTTATATAAATGGCTCATCTCAAACTGTTTCTGAGTCTTCTTGGGACGATACTACTGCAATTAATCCTACTGCAACAACCGCTAAAGGTTCTAGTTATCAATCTGGGACAATGTATATAGATGAATATCGATTTTCCCATAATGTAAGGTCTGGAGACTGGATAACCACATGTTACAACAATCAGATTAACCAGTCAACATTTATTAGCGTCGATAGTAAACAGAATGTTACCGACACCACGGTTGATACGATTTCTCCTTATACTGTAACATATTCACCATATACAATTACTGTAACAGGTGCTAGTGGTCTAGATAATGTCACCCTCTACTATCGCTATTCAACAGATAACTCCAGTTGGGGTACCAATGTCTCTTGGGATAATAACAGCAATCCTGATACTGAATCACCATGGGAGTGGAGCTTTAATTTCTCTAATGGCACAGGCTATTATGAGTTTTATAGTATTGGAAATAAATCTGGTTTCCCTGATGAATCAGCACCAAGTAGTGCTGATGCAATTTGTTATTTTAATGAAAGTCTTAATACTCTACCAGAAATAGATATTATAAATCCACAACCAAATGGCACAACAGATGTAAGTCGATTACCAACGTGTCAAGTATGGGCAAATGACAGTGATGGTGATACGCTTACAGTTTATTGGTATGAAAACACTAGCGGAAGCTGGGTTTTAAGAAATACAAATAATAGTGTCAGCGCAGGTACTATTGTGAGCTACAACTTTACACAATTCAGCAATTATTCCACTACATTCTGGTGGAAAGTAGCTATCAATGACAGCATTGATAACATCTCTTCATGGTTTTATTTTACAACCAAACCAATCCTTACATCAGTTGATAACATTGATCCATATAATCAATCAACTTTTTCATTAATTATTAATTCTACAGGAAATTCAGATTTAGATAATGTTACCTTGTATTATAGATGGAGCGAAGACAATAGAAGTTGGGATGTAGATTATCAAGAAATTTCTATTTTCGAAGGATTTGAATCTGGTACTCAAAATACAAGTTTATGGAGTACATATCAAACTGCTGGTGGAGACGCACGAATACAATGGAACTACGCTACTGCAAGAAGTGGTAGTTATTCATGTGCAATGGATGATGCTGATACAGTTTCTGGGGATTATTCTCTTAATGTAATATATACTAATTATAACTTTACAGGGGCATCTAATATCAATATTGATTTCTGGGAGCGTGAATGGGAGGATGAACCAGAAGATGCACCAGATAGTTGGACAGGTTGGGGAAATTATGATGTTGTAGCATTTACAAACGATGGAAATACTTGGTATGAGATAGTTCCCGAAGCAAGTTTAAATATAGAAACATTTACCAATTTTCAATATAATATTAGTGCTGATCCAGATTTTTCATCACCTCCAAATAGCAGTTTCGCCATAGCATTTCAGCAATATGATAATTATCAGTTAACTAGCGATGGTCGCGCTTGGGATGACATCTACATTAATTTTACAATAGGTGGTGAGGGTATAAACTGGACTGTATGGAATAATGCGAATAATCCCGACGCAGAAAGTCCATGGAACTGGAACTTTGACTTTCCAAATCAAACAGGTTATTATGAGTTCTACAGTATTGGGAAGAAATCAAATGAAACTGATGAAATTCCCCCAACAAGTGCTGATGCACGATGTTACAATAACCCCACTACTATGGTTGATCCAATTACCCCCTACAATCGAACAACATCACCTATAACAATAACAGCAAGTGGAAATAGTGACTTTGATAATGTTACATTGTATTATAGATGGAGTCAAGACAATATTACTTGGGAGATAGGTTCAGGAAAAATAAATTGGTCTTCTGAACTTCTGACCAATCCAGGCTTCGAAACAGGAGATACAACTGGATGGACGAATGGAGGTGGAGGTACAATGACAGTTGGAACAGATTGTCCATATGGTTCACAAGGTCCTGATGGGACTTATTACGCATACTGGTTACAAGATAATTGGGGTTTAAATTCCCACGTCTACCAGAATGTAAGTTTGGATAGTTACGCGACATATATTGATGCAGGGCTGGCAAAAATTAATGTTACTGGTTGGTTTGTTTCTGATGAATATAACGCAGGTCCGCCCCCTTATGATGAATCATTCATGAATGTCAGGTTTTTTAATGCATCTGATGAAAATATGAGTGGTTGTTGGTATGAATCTGGTGGGACTAATCCTGTATCTCAAGGCAGTGGAAATAACCTTAACTCTTGGACTCAATATGGGATTACAAATTACACAATACCTGTAGGAGCACGAAAAGTGCAGATTAGATTTCATTGTTGGGAATACGATCCAACAGGTCCGAATTATTGGGATTCTGGTTCGGCAGAAAACTTTTCAATAACAGTAGGAATTGAAGATGACTGGGCTGAGTTTGGAACAGATTCAGCGTATCCCTGGAGTTGGGAATTTAACTTCCCAAATGGAACTGGTTATTATGAATTTTATACAGTTGGAAATAAATCAGGATGGTCAAACGAAACAAAACCAGATTATGCTGATGCTTTATGTAAATACAACAGACAACCAACGATCACCAATGAAGGTCCAAGTAATGAAAGTACTGGGATGCCACTTACTCCACAGATGAATATAACAGTAAACGATGTGGATGGAGAATCTATGACCATCATTTGGTACAGCAATAGCAGTGGTTCCTGGCAATTATTTGGAACTAATTCAAGTGTTGGAAATGGAACTTATAATCAGACTAATGCAAACTTTACATCAACTGGAAAAACCTATTGGTGGTATGTAACAGTTGATGATGGACTTGATATAAATACAAGCGCAATCTTCCATTTCACAACTACTGAGACTGCACCACCACAAGTAAATAGCAATGCATCTACCGGTATCGAAGAAACCAATGCAACATTATGGGGTTATCTTTACGATGAGGGAGGAGAATCTTGTACCGGAAGATTTGAATATGGAACAACTACAAGTTATGGCACCAACACAACAAATCAAACGATATCAGAAGGCGAAGAATTCTCTGCAGGAATAGATAGTCTTACACCTGGACAGCTTTATCACTACCGAGCCTATGTCAATAATACCTATGGCTCAGATACAGGAAATGACATAACATTTTTAACAAAACCTCAGCCTCCAACAAGTCTTGCTGCACAGGCAAACAATAGCTCTATTATCTTTCTTACATGGGTTATTGGAACAGCTGCAAACACCACATATATTGAACGAAATACATCTAGTGGTTGGGCATTAGGAGAAGGAACAGAAATCTATAATGGTTCAGCTGCTCTTTATGAAGATTCTGGAATTAGTCAGGGTACCACTTACTACTACCAAGCATGGAGTTATTCAACCTGGACTGAAATTTCCACACTTTTCCAATGGTCGGATAATAATGCAAGTGCTAGTAACACCACAAATAACAGACCGAAATGTACAGTTATTAATCCTATAAATGCATCAACAGATGTAAATCTGCAACCTACCTGTGAAATTTGGGCAAATGATACAGATGGTGATATACTCAAAGTATGTTGGTATGAAAATACAACAGGATCATGGGTGCTAAGACAAACCAATAACAGTGTTGAAGCAAACTCAACATTAAACTGGACATTTACTCAAGCTAACGCATACGGTACTACTTATTGGTGGAGGGTTGCTATCAACGATAGTATTGATAATACAACCTTTTTGTATTATTTTATTACAGAACCAATCAATACATCAGTTGATACAATTACACCTTATGTGGTTAATACATCCCCATTAACTATTACTGCAACTAATTTTACACCAGCAGAGAATGTAACTTTATATTACCGATGGTGTAAGGATAATATTACCTGGGGTCCATCTTACGATACAATAACAATTGATAATACAGCTTCCGAAACAGAAAATACAGGCACAAGTTCAATGAGTTGGACACATACGGTTAGTAGTGGACTAAACAATAGTATATTGATTGTTTGTACAAATGTAGAAGATGAGGACGAAGGAGATAATTATTATGTCGCAAGTGCTGATTTTAATGGCGATGCACTCACTCTTGCTGATAGAGCAGCAGCAGATGAAGGATTTACAGCTATAAGTGAAATATGGTACTTACTTAATCCAGATCCAGGCAGTCATACTGTAACAGTAAATTTTTCAATAGCAGTAAACAACGCATTAGGTGGATCAGCTAGTTTTTCAAATATTAATCAATCAACACCAGATTACACAAATACAAGTACAGATACTGGTTCCCCTTCTAATCTAGCAACGAGTATAACAACAGATATATCTAATTCATTAATAATAGCTGTGGCAACAGATGGAACTGGGACACTAGTATATAGTTATGGAAGTGACCAAACACAGATTTATAATGTTGCAGGAAGTACATTTGAAGGTGCTGGTAGTTATAGAATTCCAAGTGGGACTGGTAGCTATATCATGCACACGAATTTAAGTGGACCTTCTAATCGAATGAGCCAAGTTGTTGCCACATGGGTACCTTCAAGTACAACGGAAAATGGTATAAATTGGACTGAATGGAGTAATGCTACTAATCCTGATACAGAAAGCCCTTGGAGTTGGAACTATGATTTCCCAAATAACAGTGGTTTTTATGAATTTTATAGTATTGGAAATAAATCTGGTTCTCAAAATGAGACTGCACCAAGTAGTGCTGATGCAAGATGTGTGTACACTAGACCTCCGACGATAACAAATGAAGGACCAGCCAATGAAAGCATAGATATACCTGTTTATCCACAGTTAAATATAACTGTAAATGACATAGATGAAGAAACAATGACCATTACCTGGTACAGTAATTCCTCAGGATCTTGGCAAGCCTTTGGAACTAATACATCGGTCTATAATGGAACATACCATCAGAATAATTCTAACTTTAGTCTGTATCTTACAACTTTTTGGTGGTATGTTAATGTCACTGATGGATTTAATATCAACACAAGTGATATATTTCATTTTACAACAGAACATAGCACATTAATAGATATTATTCCTAATCAGTGGGATATAGGAACCACAACAGTTGGTAACTATAATTACTCTACATCTGATTTTTACTTCAATCTTTCAAACAACGGAACAATCACATTAAATATACAAATAAAAGCAAGTAATGCTACCAATACCACAACTAGTGCACAATGGGAACTAAACTCAACACCAGGATTTAATAATTATAGTTTACAATACAATAAGAGTGGCGGTGGAACATGGACCTACATTAACCTTACCTATGACACTTTTGTAACGAACTTGGCTGTTGATGATTGGCAGACATTTGATTTAAATATATTTATGGCCACCACATCAACAAAGAGTGACCCATTATCTCTATCTGTTACCTTCAGATCTGTTATTGCTTAAAATATGTCTATGTATAATAAAAATATGTATAATAATTATAAAATGTATATATTAATATCAACAATTACTAAATTCTGGCTGTTTAATCAGAAATATTAGTTTATTATTATCTGCATTTATTAACATAATTTTACATTTTTTGGATTTCAAATATTTAAATTAAATCTTAAAAAAAAACTCGAAATCAAAAGTTTTAAGAACAAGTAATTTATTAACACTACTCGCTATAATAATGATTATAGATATAATAGGATGGGATGCAGAATGGAGAATAAGAAGATATTTGTATTTTTAATTACTATAATATTATTAGCAGTATCTACACCATTGGTAATAGCAGCAACTGAAGATGATTTAATTATTACCTTTAATCCTGATGGAGACATTGATATTGATGTCAATTTAACAACATATAACTTAAGCTCAATAGTAGTAAATCAATGGTCAAACACAACAGGTGGTACTTTTACACTTTATAATAATGGAACAGTTGCCATGGATACTCAAATTAAGTCTAATGCTACAACTGATGAAGGAGACTTGTCTTTAAACGCATCAGGTGTACCACCTGGAAATAATGAATATGCAATTTATATTATAGGCCTTGATTTAGAAAATTATGTAACAACAGCTTATGGCTTAGATTTTGATGTGAATCTAGCTCCATCTGCTTCAAAAACCTTTGATGTTGGTCTATTATTAGGATCATCACTATCTGCGAATTACTCTTGGCAGACAACGACTATATCTTTCCAAGGAACCCAATATTAAGATTAGAAAAATGGAGGAAAACTAGTAAAACTCAAGGTTAGACTTTAACCTTTAATTATCTTAATCTATATAAACAGCAGTTACAAAATATAGGAAAGATTAATTATACTCTTTATTATATAGATATGGAGAGATTTGTGAGGAAGATAATATTTATATTTCTGGTATTTCTAGCTTTTTCTACATGCTTTTCTATGATTACATGTGGCATAAAGGTATGGCCTGCAAAGTATGATATCGAAATAAAACGATGGCCTACCAAAGAAGAAAAAATCGAAAACCCAACAATTCAAGTTACTAATACAGAATCGTATGATATCAATGTAACTATTAGAGTTAATAATCCTTCAACTGAGAGCTTAACTGAAGGTTACTCATTAACACCTGATTTATCTTGGGTAAAGGTGGTTCCAGAAGTGCTGTATGTACCTGCAGGATCATCTGGAGAACTCGAAATATTTATTGAGGTTCCAGAAAGTGAACAATCAACTCATTATAACGAAAAATGGGAAACATTAGTTGTTATTTGTCCGCCTATCAAAATTGGAGGAGGTATAAATTTCCAACCAGAAATTGCAGTGAAACTTTTTATTAAAACACCTGAAATGGAATTTGCACAAATTCAATATATAACTATACTATTGTTCATTATTGTTTCGATTAGTATTGTATCCATTGCTTTTTTTTATGTCAAAAAGAAAAAAGGATTCAGCTTTGGAAATAAAAAATCTTGAATAAAAAATTATATTTCTTTAAATTTATATAAAAGAGGATTATGAAAAATTTTGTTTATTAAAATTTTTATTCATGATTCTTAATGAAAAGTAGGGTTTTTATTTATATATCTTAGATTTTATTTGTTAATTTTAGAGTTATTTTTTATAAATTAATCTTATCTTTAATGATTCATATATGATTCATATACGAATCAAATATGAATTATTTATGATTTTAAAATGTTATAAAAATGATTCATATATAAATCATAAATATTATAAATTAATGAATCATATATGATTCAAGTATGGGAAAGAGTCAGAGGTTTCCAGTTGGTTTTCCACCGGCAATTAGGGAAATTATAAAACAGCAGGTCGGTATACTTGGAAACTCTGAGTCTGAAGTTGTCAAAAATATTGTTCTTATATATCTTACTGAAAAAGGATATTTATTAAAATTCAAGAAAAAGCAGGGGGGAGGGAAAAAATGAATAGGGATAAATGGTTTAAATTTATAATATTCCTATTATCATTCCTCTTCATATTTACAGCTTTTTCACACACAATTCATTCAATACCTCCTGTAACTGAGGAAACATTAATTGTTGATATTACAGGAAATGGTGATTATACAAGTATTCAAGATGCTATCAATTATGCTAATGTTACAGATACAATTTTTATACGAAAAGGAATTTATTATGAAAATAACCTAGTAGTAAATAAGAAAATAGTAATAATTGGAGAAGATCCAAGCAATACAATAATCAATTGTCTTGAAAATATTGCATTCATATTCGACAGTCCTTTTGTAGATATAAGAAATCTTCAGATGATTAATACCCAAGAATTTGCTATAATCATTAATCCGGGTAGTTCTGATTGTACTATTTCAAATTGTATAATAAATACAAACTATAAGGGTGTAGCAATTGACATCAGATCTTCCTACAACTTTATCTCTGATTGTAAATTAATTGGATTTGATACAAGCAAACAGGGAGTTAAGATACAAGGTTCTTATAATATTATTAAAAATTGTGAAATGCAAAATTTCGCTAACGGTGTTTTAGCGTTAATAAATTCAAACAATAACCAAATCTTAAATTGTAATATATTAAACAACGAGAATGCTATTGACTTTAGGATTAACTCTAATAATAATATTATAACAAATTGTAATATCTATTCAAATCTGCAAGGAATTAAAATCTCACAAGACTCAAATTACAATATTATCTATCTCAATAACTTCTGGAAAAATGATATAGATGTTATCGATAAAGGAAATAATTCCTATGATAATGGTACTTATGGTAATTACTGGCAAAGATACAGAGGAGAAGACGCAAATGGTGATGGAATCGGAGACATCCCATATACAATATCTGAAGGAATTGATGATAAATATCCATTTATTGAAATGATTCTTCCAGATATTGTAATAAATCCGACTAACTTAAAACATGTATCAGTTAAATCAGATTCCACACCTACTTTTACTTGGGATCCATCAAGATATAATAAAAACATAAAAGGATATTATGTAAAAATAGACAACAGTCCTGAAATCTTTATTGGTAACACAACCATCTGGACCTCATCAGATATTGTTTCAGATGGGGCACATAGGTTTTATGTTAGAGCTGAAGCAATTGATAATAAATCAAGCAACACTTCAAGTATTATATTTTCAATAGATTCTTTATTTATAGATACAGATAATGATGGATGGTCTGATCAAGAAGAGCAATTATATGGATCAGATCCAAATAATCCAATTAATTATCCATTAGATACAGATGGTGACCATATACCTAATTCAGATGACAAAGATGACGATAACGATGGTTACAGCGATGATATGGAAGGTTCCTATAAAACAGATTCATTAAATATAAATGATTTTCCAACTGATTCAGACAGTGATGGTATACCAGATGACAGTTCCTTAGATAAAAAATATCCAGGGGATGAAGATGACGATAATGATGGTCTAAAAGACTCAGTTGAAACACTTATCGGATCTAACCCAAAAGACAGTTCAGATACAACTATTCTATATATCATAGGTAAACAATACTATCTTGTTGATTTATCTCAAAATGGCTTTTATGACATATTATATGAACCGACAAGTGGTACAAAAACAGGGGTTGAAAAGCATAATGAGGATTATCTTATTGATGTAAACAGAGATGGATCATGGGATTATATCTATAGGTATAACGATGGATCAATATCTGCATATAAAGATGAATCAGAACTAACAATCCCAATCTGGTTAATAATAATACCAATACTATTGCCAATTATCTTCTTCTATTATTTAAGAAAGAAAGCAATAAAATATCAAATTTTAAAAGAACAAGAAAAAATCATTAAAAAACCATTAGAAAGGGAACCATTAAAAATACCTGTTAGAGAAAAGAGAGAGACAGTAGATATGATTAGTGAAACGAAGGAACTTCTGCAATACATACAAAGAGATGTTGAAGTGTACATGGAAAAACTTCGTGAAATAGAAGAACAATTTATAGAAACCGAGGAAATATCAGAGGAAGAAAGAATTATTACTGAAGAAGAGGAAGAACCAGAAATAACAGATGAATCTCAAAAAACTGAGATAAAAATAGATAAAATCCTCGAATCAAAAAAAGAAGAGATTAAAGAAACAGAAAAGATACCAGAAGAAGTAAGTGTTGTTACTGAAGAAGAAAAAGAACCAAGTATGCTAGGCGAACTCCAAAAAACCGAGATAACATTAGATAAAATCTTTGACTTAAAAAAAGAAAAGATACCAGAAGAAGAAAGTGTTGTTACTGAAGAAGAGGAAGAACCAGAAATAATAGATGAATCACAAGAAATTGAAAAAAAAGTGGATAAAATCCTCGAATCAAAAAAAGAAAAATTTAAAGAAAAGGTAAAAAATAAACATCCTGAAGTAGTAGAACTAAATGCTACTGAAAAAATAAAATGGAAAAGTAAATAGAATCGTACATTTAAAAAATGATGAGGCTGAAGCACAGGATTAGATAATGAAAATAATAAAAACTCTTGTCTTAACATTATTTTCCTTACTTATTTTAACATCAACAACTATTTGTCATGGAGGCTTTGATGTTTATCCTAGAGAACTGACTATAACAATGGATGATGAATTTATTTTCGGAAATACTTCAAGAAGTATATTAATTCAAAATTTAGATGATAATAGTGTTAATATAACCTGGTATCTTGACCATCCCAATCCTATTTCATGGATTAGACCTAATAGGACGTTAATTCCTAAATTAATGTGGATTAATGTAAAACCAAAATATCAGATAATCCCTCCAAAAGATAGCGCAAAATTTGATATATACCTTGATATACCAAAAAAAGAAGAAAATCTAAAAAAACATTGGGAAACATGGATTGTATTTAAAGAAGAAGAAAATAAATTTTTCAATTTTGAAGCTACCGTACGACTATTAATAGATACGCCTCTAAAAATTAAAAATAACAATAATCAAGATATAGATTTTTTATCAATAAAAATTGGAGATAAAATTAAGATAACCATATCTGATGTTGTTATTATTGCGTTAATAATAATTCTTATCGTAATTGGTATTTTAGTAATTAAAAAGAAAAAATCAAAAAAATCCTAAAAGAAATCTGTAACATTCAAAAATATAGTTTAAAATATTGACTTTTTTGCTCATTTTTAAGTTATTTTATAGATTTACAATTATTAATAATTTTTAACAAGAACAAATGTAAAGAAAAAAAGAGTTACTGAAAAGATTTTTTTGATCTTTTCAGTATTTTGATATTTTTTAGAATTGGTGGTGTTGCTTCCAGTATTCTTTTAATTCATTTAATGTTTTATCAATAGTAACTGTTTCTGAAACCTGATATATATACTGGGTTGGTATAGGCATTAATGTGTTATATGGTAGGTTCCAAGTTTGACAGAGATATGGATCTACGAAGCATCCATAATTTAAATGTGTGCTATCTGAGTCTACCCAACCGTATAGTGTTCCAATTCTTGAATAATTTTTATCAAAAACTGGCATATCTATTAATTTGTCTGTTGGGCATAGTGTTTGTCCGCAAGTAATAGTTTTGTTCCAAAAATGAGAGAACTCCTCTACTGTTCTGTTCAGTATAACGCAATCTCCAACTTCTCGGATGTAGTCACTGTAGAAAGGTATTAGTTTATATGTTCCTCTAAAAAAAGAGCATCGTGTATTTTCATTTGGTTTAAGACCAAAGAAATATCCTGGATAGCTTTGATTCCAGCTATTCCATGTTTTATCAACCCAACCGATAGGTTTTCCATTTGTGTCGCAAACTTCTTTTCCAACTAATTCATGTGGATTGTTTACTTTCATTTACCATCTAACCTCCTGGTTTAATATATAATTTATTATACAAATATAAATTTTTTGATATATACAAATATAAGTGTAATAATATAACATTTTATCTAATAATATACAAAAAAAGTATGTTAATAGTAAAATTTTGTAAATGAAAATTAAAAATTTTAAATGTGGGATTACCAAGAATTATTCTATTAATTTTATTTCTATAAAAGTATTGATTTACTTGGCCTAAATATTACTAATAGATATTCTAAATTATTTTTTATTTTATTTCATAATTTTCTAAAAAAAATTTAAAAAATCATTAAAGATGGTAAACAAAAATTATAAATTATTAAAATCATTTTTTTTAAAAAAATTATTCCGATAAGAATATATAATATTTTGTTTTTACCGATAATCATGTTTTACGAGTTAGAAAGAATAAAGCAGATGAGACATAAACTTGGATTAACACAAACTCAGCTTGCACGATTAGCAGGTGTAAGTCAATCTTTAATAACAAAGATTGAGAGAGGAAAAGTTGAACCCTCTTATTCAATTGCAAAAAAAATATTTACATTACTTGAAGAAGAATTAGCAAAAAAACAAAAAGAAATTATTGCTAAAAATATCTGTACAAAGGGAATTGCTTCAATTAAGCCTGACGGCACAATAGATCAAGTGATAAAATTGATGAAAAAATTAGCAATATCTCAAATACCTGTAATAAAAGATAATTTTATAGTTGGAAGTATTTCTGAAGAGACAATAATTAACAATTATGATAAAATCACTAATGCAAATATTAAAGTAGAAAAAATAATGGACGAACCATTTCCGACAATATCAGAAAATACACACATCTCATTAATAAGAAATATACTAAAAACATATAATGCGGTAATAATAACAAAGCAGGGTAAACCAACCGGGATTATTTCAAAAGCAGATTTATTAAAAAAGTTGTGAAAATTATTAATACTTAAATATTTATTAATTCAGGTATTTTATGTAATCTTTTAAGAAGGGCAAGTTTTTCTCTATTGTCAATTTTTGCATTATTAATGGCCTCATCTAAAAAATTAATAGAATTTGAATAAGTTGGTAAGTCTACTGGATGAGGTATACCATCTTTACCACCATGTGCAAATGTGTATTTATAGACAGGATCATGCCACGATGGTTTTTCACCATAAATAAGATCAGATATCAATGCAAGTGCCCTAACAATATTTGGTCCAACTCCTTTCATTCCAATAAATTCCTCGTAATTTTTTGGTTGAAAATCATAAATTTCTCTTAATTTCACCCAATTGAGACTTCTGGGCATATCTAAATACATAATAGGCTTGTTTTTCTTTTTAGGACACATCCAATTATCCAAGGTTCTTTGGTTTTGGTGTTTTGTTAGTAGTGCCCAATCTCGTTTAAGGTTTCCTAGATTATCATTTACAAGATCCACAGATGTTTCCTGTGCAGCTAAACTCTTTTTTGAAGTCATATCTAAAATTTTTTCCTGTTTGATATCTGCAATAATAGAAGTATGTGGTTCACAAACGAAACTCTTAACATTATCAGAAAGCCAATGATAACGACGCGCATAATTTGTATCTGAGCACATCCCCTGTTGGATAACAGCCCAGTTACAATCTTCAGTAAATAATAAAACATGATGATACAAATTATGACCATCTTGTATAGCGGCATTATCAATTTTTGCGGCCATTCTACTGGAATATTTTAATTTTTCAATATTTGCTGTTGAAAGATTATACAATTCGCCGATTTTTTTGATTTCTTGAAGTGTTTTTCTTGATGCTCTTCCTTTCCCGCCACATATTGCCAAGCCATATTCTTCAGGATTTAAAGCTTCTTTTAATGCCCCACATGTAACAGTAGTTGCTCCACTTGAGTGCCAATCCCAAGCTAGAACACATGATAGTGCTTGAAACCAGAACGGATCTGAAAGTCTTCGTAAGAATTCCTTTTTACCATATTCATAAATTATTACTTCAGTTATACTTTTTGATAGTTTTACCATTTTTTTAAATAACCATTTCGGTGCTTTTCCTCCATGAAGTGGTAGATTTGCAATTCCTGTTCTCTTCATTTTAAAAATAAAAATATAGTTTATTTTTAATAATACTTATATGGAGATCAATTAAAGTATTGCCTGACCTACAGTGAGCTTTGATAAAAAGGTTTTTAATACTTTCAACGACCTCATTTTTACATATATAAAGCAAAAACAACTTTCGTAGTATTAGATTGACGTAAGATACGGGGGACATGCCAGCCCCTAACGCTGGCATTTCTGCCATATATTTAGATTCTTCCCATTCCTTCCCATCCCATCTCCCTTTTTGTCTTAACTAATGTCAGTTTTTAATAATATAAATTATATGTCTTGTAAAATGCAAAGACAACTATCATCCTTTGATATCTATGTAATTGTTTCTGAATTACAGGATTTATTAGGATGTTACATAGAAAAAATATATCAACTATCTCGTAACGAGATCATAATTAGAATTAAAAATATAAAATCAAAACAAAAAGATACAATTTTTATTAGAAATGGTGTTCTTTTTTGTATTACTCAAAAAGATTTTGAAACTCCAAAAAAACCAACTACTTTTGCAATGACTTTGCGAAAATACCTACAAAATGGACGTATTACCGAAATATCCCAACATGAATTTGACAGAATAATAAAAATAAAAATAAGTCAAAAAGAAGGAAATTTTACCTTAGTAATTGAATTATTTTCAAATGGAAATATAGTTCTGGTTGATCCTGAAGGGAAAATTATTCTACCATTAATTC
This sequence comes from uncultured Thermoplasmatales archaeon, assembly GCA_964346655.1. GTDB lineage: Archaea > Thermoplasmatota > E2 > DHVEG-1 > DHVEG-1 > CAYFVP01. The sequence continues at coordinate 8,097 of CAYFVP010000105.1, read as the reverse complement.
GACAAACCTGGGCTTCAAGATCTATTCGAGGACGAGAATCATATATTCCTCCACCTTCGCAGATAAATCCATTTGATTTAACCAGAGATAAATTTAAAGAATTAATAAATAAGAGTAATACCGATATTGTACGAACTCTTGCTGTTAATATTAATTTAAGTGGACCTATTGCTGAAGAAATATGTAAAAAAGCAAGTATAAAAAAAGAAATTAAAATTAAGGATATTAAGGATACTGAAATCTCAATAATCTTTGATTCACTTATCGAATTTTTAAGTCAATTTAGAGAAAAAAAATTTGAACCAGTTCTTGTTAAAAAAGATGGAAAAATTGTTGATATTCTCCCTGTTATATTTGAAAGCTATAATAATATCAAATTTGAAAAAGTTGATAATTTTACTAAAGGTTTAGAAAATTTTATAGACACACAAGTAAAGGAAATTAAAAAAGATACAGAACTTGATAAACTCATTGGTAAACTTAATAGACAACTATTGCAACAAAAAGAAGCTGTTAATAAACTTAAAAAAGACATTGAATTAAAAAAATTAAATGGAGACCTTATATATTTAAATTATCAAGAATTAGACGATCTCTTAAATGAAATAAAAAACCTTTTAGATCAAAAAGACAAAGTTGAAAAAATTTCTGAAATTAATCAAAAAAAACTTGTAAAACGATTTAATCCAACTGAAAATTTACTCATTGTTAAATTAAAAGATACTAGTAATAATACTTTCGAAATAAAAATCAACTTTAGAAAAACTGTTTCTGAAAATGCTGAAAAAGCATATAATGATACTAAGAAATTAAGAAATAAGCTTAAAGGAGCTGAAAAATCAATTGATAATACAAATAAACAAATAGAACTCGCTAAAAAGAAAAAACTATTAGAAGAAAAAAAATTAGAAGAAAAAAAGATTGAAAAGAAAGAGAAAATATTTTGGTTTGAAAAATTCAGATGGTTTATTTCAAGTGAGGGAAACATTGTAGTTGGCGGAAAAGATGCTAAATCAAATGAGCTTGTAGTAAAAAAATATATGAAAGAAGGGGATCGATATGCTCATGCCGATATTCAGGGAGCACCTAGTATTATTATTAAAAGTAGAGGACTTACAAATGAACAGCTTGAGATTTCAGAAAAAACATTAGAAGAAGCATGTATTTTTGCATCATCTTACTCAAAAGCATGGAAACAATTTGCAGAAGCTCAAGCTTATTGGGTTCTTCCGGAACAAGTTAGTAAAACAGCACAAAGTGGTGAGTTTGTTCCAAAAGGAGCCTTTATAATAAGGGGTAAAAGGAACTATTTTAAATGTAAGCTGGAAATTGCTGTAGGTAAAGTTATAATTGAAGACCAAGAAAAGATAATGGCAGGCCCCATTGATTCAGTAAAACATATGGCATCAAAATATATTGTTCTTGAACCAGGTGGTATTAAAAAAAGTGATATTGCAAGAAGTATTTCAAAATCGTTAAATGCCAATGTTGATACAGTAGAAAAGGTTCTTCCTCCAGGTGGAGTAACTGTTGTGAAAGCTGTAGGAGTGAATCTATGAAAGTTATATTTAAAGATTTAAAACATGGTGAATTAAAACTTGTTCCAGAAAATCTTGATGATATTTGGCATCTTTATAATATTATTAATAAAGGAGACCTTGTTAGAGCCTTAACTTATAGAACCGAAGAGCAAAAAGATGATAAAATTCGCTCAAAAAAATCTGAAAAGAAAAAAATGAAGTTAGGTGTTAGAGTGTCAGAAGTAAAATTCCATGAGTTTTCAGATAGATTAAGAGTACATGGAACAATTGAAGAAGGACCTCAAGATTTGGGATCATTTCATACATTAAATATTGATGCAGATAAAATGGAATCATTTACCATAATAAAAGAAGAATGGAAAGATTATGAACTCGAGCGTATCAATGAAGCAGTTAAACTTCGAAATCAAGAAATCATCACTTTTGTTTCTCTTGATGAGGATGATGCAACAATTGCTGTTTTAAGACAAAGTGGTGTTCAATTTATTACAGAAATTTCTTCAAAAAGATCTGGTAAAATGTTTGAAAGTAAAGACACAAATCCTGAATTTTTTGGGGAAATATTGTCTGTTGTAAAAACTAATAAAACGAAGGATTCAACACTTATAATCGTTGGTCCTGGTTTTACAAAGGATCATTTCTTAAAATTTGGAAAGGAAAAAGATTTTCAAATCTTTGAAAAATGTCTTGTACATGGAACAGGTCAACCTGGGATGAATGGAATTAATGAAGCAATAAAAACTGGAATTATTGAGCAAATTACAAAAGAAAACAGAGTTGTTTATGAAACCAACTTAATTGAAAAGTTATTTTCAGAAATTAAAAAAGATGGCCTTGCAACCTATGGTCATGACGAGGTAAAAAACGCCCTACTAAATGGGGCAGTAGATAGACTTCTTATAACAGACACGCTTATCAGAAAAGAGGTAGGTGAAGAGTTATTAATGCTTGCAAAGCAAAATAAAAGTGAGTTTACAATAATAAATACAATGCATGAAGCGGGGAAAAAAATGGATGGAATAGGTGGAATTGGAGCGCTACTTCGTTTTAAAATCTAAAGCATTCCAGGTAAACACATCATTGAATAGGCAGGTGGTTGATACCCTGATGGAGTTATATCAGTTGGTGGTTCATTTTCAGCAATTTCACTTATAACAGGATAATAATAAGTATAAGTTATTTGAAGATTGAAATTTTCACCTTTATCACGGAAAATTCTTATTCTTTCAAAAAGCCCAGTTGTTATTTGTACTTTTGTTTCAATTAACACGCTGTCCATAGCACTATACTTTTCTTGTATATATAAAAGTGCGTCATTTTCATCCATAACTTCTGGATCTTCAATTATTTCTTCTGTTGGTTCATTAAATAATGAAAAACTTATTTTTCTATCACCCTGACCTGTGTGCTGTGGAATTTTTTCTGATTTACCATTAAACGTAAATTCAGCTTTTAATTTATCACTTGCAAGTTTAAGAATGCCATTTCTAAGAATTAAACCAGTGCATGAGTCTTTCCATTTTAAATTAATATCAACAAATGTTAAAACGCTTAAAGGCTCTTTGTTAACAGTTATTTCAATAGGTTTATTATAGGGTTTATCTCTTACTGCCCTTGTATTTGATATTTTTTCAGGTAGAGAGACTTCTTGAATCCATTCTACTTTAAATTTCTTTATAGATTTAACTACTTGATCTTCCTCTGAGTCATCCTCATTACTAATATATATAAAAATTCCGATACCTGCAATGATTAATATAATAACTCCAATTATTGCTATTAGCTTATCGCTACTTTTTAGGATCATTTATTCACCTTTATATATAATTATTTTTATTTTTTAATATAATAAGTATAATTACTTATATATTAAATTTTCTTTTTTTAATTTGCTTAATAGAGCAAGCATTATTAAATCTTTTGTTTTTTATATTTATCATCTACAATGTTAATGGAATACCCACATCCATTACATTTATTTTTATCTAAACCTTTAAAATTTAAAGAAAAACCTATTCTTTCAATTATTAAATTACCACATTTAGGGCAATAAGTATTTTCATAATCTCCATGTGTAACATTTCCCAAATAAGGATATAAAATTCCTAATTTTTTTGCTGTTTCATAAATATTTAATAATGTTTCCATAGGTGTTCTTGGAATATTTTGTAGATTATAATCAGGATGAAATCTAGAAAAATGGACTGGTGTAGAATCTCCAAGTTTTTCTAAAATCCAATTACAAAATTTTTCAATTTCACTAATTGAATCATTATATGTAGGAATTACAAGATAAGTAAGTTCAATATGAATTCCAAGTTCTTTTGCAAGTTCACATGTTTCAATTACAGGTTGAAGCTTTGCCTTACATATCTTTTTATAAAAATCATCAGAAAAACTTTTGACATCAATATTCATTGCATCTAAATATTTTGAAATCTCTTTTAATGGATCTTCATTGATATAACCATTAGTAACATAACACGTATACATCCCTTCTTTTTTAACAACTTTTGCGGAGTCAAGAGCAAACTCATGCCAAATTGTAGGTTCGTTATAAGTATAAGATACACCCTGACAACTATATTGCCTAACACTACGAACAACTGCCTCAAGTGTAAAATCCCTCATATAAGCAAAAGAAGGATCAGCTGTTGAAATACTATAATTTTGGCAGTGAATGCATTTAAAATTACATCCAACAGTTCCCATTGAAAATGCATATGTTCCAGGAAAAAAATGATACAATGGTTTTTTTTCTATTGGATCTGCTGCACACGATGAAGCCGAACCATATATCAAAGAATATAATATGCCATTTTCATTTTTTCTAACCCCACATATACCAACCTTCCCCTCAGATATTTTACAGTTATGTGGGCATAATTTACATTGAACTTTATCCAGATCAATTTTATTCCAAAAACTGGCTTCTTTTTTCATTTACATTTTATTTTAAATACAAAGAAGTGTATTAAATTTTATTCACCAAGCACCAAACCCCTCATGCTTCTTAAAATACCAATTTTAGGATATCTATCGTTTATTTGAGGCTCCATTTTATTATAATCCTTAAGACTCTCACTCTTTCTTAAAATATATCTTGCGTAATAAAATGATTCTTCAACAGATACTTTTCCATCTTTAAAAATTCTAAAAATAGTTGGTCTTCCTATTTTGAATAAACCTGGTCGATACCCATCAGCATCACCGGTAATAATACCATTTAGCCAAAGCTGAGTGAAAAGTGGACCCTGTGTAGTACTTGCAAATCCAACTCTAAATTTACTTGTGGCAGTAATAACTACCCTTCCATTTTTTGGGATTTTTGATTTGAATAAGAAGAGCTCAGGGAAATTTAAAATTGTTTTATCAGCAAATCCTCCACTATAACAAGCATCAACAATTATACATGTCTTTTTTGATTTCAATATATTTAATAAATTACCTAATTGTAAATCACTAAGTGTATCATCCCATAAAAATACAGCACTTCTTTCAAAAATTTTTCCACCAGCGGGAATATCACTATCTCCACAACCATGACTAGATATCCAAATAAATACCTCACTATCGTCAAATTTATTTGCCGCGTCAACAATAAAAGCAAGGGTTGAATATACTGTATTTTTTGTTGCCCCTCCATAGGTGATATCATACTTATGTTTTCTTTGTTCTAGGGTTTCGATAGGTTGACCATAACCATTGTCAGTTCTTATCCATCCATCATCAAATAAAATAAAAATATTAGATGTAGAGTATTTTAGTTCCTTTACAAAATAATCAACCATATATTCAGCAAGATTTAATGCACCATTACCAAGTTTGCTTTCATTATCTAATGGAAAATTAGACGCAGCAATAAATACTGCCCATTTATGGGAATCAGTTTCAACTACTTCTGGATTATCAAGTATAATAAATATTTCTTTTACAACAGAATAATCTGTTCCATCCCAAGAGCGAACTTGAATGGAATATGATCCATCATCAATTTCATAAGTTCGCCATTCATAACTCCATTTGGTATTACCTTCAACTAGAATCCATTTACCATCTATCTTGATTTCAACTTCTAATAATTTATCATCACCATCTGGATCAGAAGCAGTTCCACTTATTGTTACTATTTTTGAAACCGTAGAACCATCCTCAGGATAGATGATTTCGATATTAGGTTTTATATTTATTTTTTCTTTTTCTTCTCTTAAATAATTAAAACTTAGACCAATAATTACTATAATTACCAGCAACATCGCTATGATTATATTTCTGCTCATTTTTTTTATCTATAAATAATTTAGTATTTTATTATATAAAACCTTTATTTAACAATTATTATCTTTATAATTTCGTTTTATTAATTTATATCTCATTTCAAAAAGTTTATCACAATAGTTTTATTTTCACTAATTATCAAACGAGGCGATAATTTGAAGAAAATGACATATGCTGAAAGTGGAGTTGACATTTTTAAAGAAGAAAAAGCAATAAAAGAATTGATTTCAAATATAAAAACACAAAGAAACGGATTTGGGAAACCCCTTGGAGGTCATTTTGCTGGAATGATTGATTTTGGCAAATATGCTCTTGTACTTTGCACTGACGGTGTTGGAAGTAAGGTAAAAATTGCCTCAGAACTTAAAATATGGGATACAATAGGAATTGATTGTATTGCAATGAATGTAAATGATGCAATTTGTGTCGGAGCAGAACCGCTTGCTTTTGTAGATTACTTAGCAATAGATGACCCAAAACCAGAAATAACTAAGGAAATTGGTAAAGGCCTTGCAAAAGGAGCTAAAATTGCAAATATTTCAATTATTGGTGGAGAAACAGCATCACTTCCTGAAATTATCAATGGTTTCGATCTCGCAGGAACATGTCTTGCATATGTGAAAAAGAAGGATATTGTAATTGGAGAAAAAATTACACCTAAGGATGTAATAATTGGCCTTTCAAGTAGTGGTATACACTCAAATGGATATACCCTTGTAAGAAAGGTTATAAAAAATTCAAATTTTTCTTTAAATGATAGGTTTCCAAATAAAGAGTATCCTGGAAAAACAATTGGTGAAATTCTTCTTACACCAACCCAAATTTATGTAAAGGAAATATTAGATCTTTTAAAATATAAAAAAATTCATGGAATTGCTCATATTACAGGTGGAGGTTTGCTTAATCTTCCAAGGTTAAATAAAAACGTAAAATTTGTAATTGACAGTCCAATAGAACCACTACCAATTTTTAATTTTATTCAAGAATATGGAAATATTGATGATAAAGAGATGTATCAAACCTTTAACATGGGGATGGGAATGGCAATTATTATCCCTGAAGATTATGTTGAAGAATCAATAAAAATTCTTAAAAAACATTCAAAATTAAATGTTAAAATCGTTGGAAAAATAAAGAAAGGAAAAGGAGTTGAATTGCCTGAAAAAAAACTTATTTTCTAGATTAAATTAAATTTTGACATAGATTCGTTATAAAAATTTGGTAAAGTTAAAAATTATTTTATAAAACTATAATAATTACTGCAACTACCAAAATTACAGCAACAACTCCTGCAATAAGTGTTTTAAATCGTCTTTTTTCTTTTTCACTTAATCCTTGAGTAGGTGTATAACCTTTTGGAGCGACATACATTAATTTTGGAGTATTTACTATAAATCTAGAATCAATTTCTAATGAAGGATCATACTTAAATTGAATACTACAGTAAGGACAAGAACTTGAATCAAAAGGAATTTCTCTTCTACACTTGGGACAAGGGGCAGTTTTTGCAATTTTAATCCATCCTTTATGAATCCGATAATAAGTTTCTTTATATGTTTTAAAAATGAAAATTAATCCAATAAAATAAGTTAGATTAAAGGTAAAAGTACCAGCTATTAAAAAGTAAAGCAAAATCCATAATTTATTTTTTTTAACAGGATGCACCAGTTGATAAATTATATAAACAAGTGCAAGACCAAAAATAACAAAGGTAACTGTTGATAGGGCAATATTTACAATGAATGGAATAGTATTAGATGAGGAAAATCCTGTTGATAATGCGTTAATTAGTGCTATTCCTCCAGTAAAACCTTTAGAATATACTAGGTTGATTAATAGAATTGTAATATAAACAATAATCAAAATAGAAGCAAATATTACATTTGACTCATGTTCATCATCAAATTCCACTCTTCCATTAAAAAAATATATAAGACCTCTTATAAGCCATATTATTGTAAATAAAATAATAAAAATTAAAATAAAAAGTAATGAAATATTTGAACTAGAAAAATCAACTAAATTAATACCTTGTATAAAAAGAAGGGCTGCATAAATAGTAATAACTAGATTAATGATAATTGTAAGTATAAGATATTGATAAATGCATTTTATACCAAGCTCTGTTTGTGTTTTTTTTTCTTGGTCGCCCATCCTCTTTCCTACAAACTAGTATAATAAACATAAACAAATACTTTTCCAATATGTATTGTCAAGTAACATAGGTAACATTTCTCTAAGGAGAGTATATGTTACCTCTTTTGGATAATTATAGATA
>CAYFVP010000104.1:0-2165 GCA_964346655.1 uncultured Thermoplasmatales archaeon | reverse complement strand
AACCTATTAGCAACACCAGAACCATCCATAAACAAAATATCATCACCATCCACCTGAGCCTTAACACGAAGATCACCATCAACAACACTAACCAAAACAGGAAAATCAGAAAGATCACCCTCAACCCCATCATGATCAATAGTAATTTTCTTACGATACAACCAACCCTCATCAAAAGGATCAAAAACCATAATAGGCTGAGTCTTAAAACTAAAAACCTCACGAGTCCAAAAAGCACCATCAGTAACATTCACAAACCAAGAATAAACAGTAGAATAATCAAGACCACCAACATCCACAGAATACACGCCATCACCAACACCACTACCACCACCAGAACCAACATCAGGAACAGTTTCAACAGAATAATCCATACTATCACCCTGAAAATCCTTCAACCTAAAACTTAGCTCAGAAATATCAACAGAAACCCAACCATCACCATCACTTGGAAAAAGATCAGACACAACAGGAGCAACAGCCTCAGTAGTAAAAGAAAATGTTTTTTCAACAATATCACGACCATCTCCTACAACAACATGCCAAGTATATTTGGTATTACTCTGCAATCCACCTATAGGAATATTATATACACCATTTTTCTTATTTTTACCACTACCTGAACCAATATCAGGACTAGTGGTAACATCATAACTCATACGATGATTATCCCCATCGCTAATCCTAAAACTCAATTTATTAAGTGAAATAGATACATCTTTTGCACCATTAGCCGGATTTTCATCAGAAATAACAGGAACCTTATTAGGAGGAGCATACCAATGTATTGCATCCGCATTAACAAAGGCAAACGATGAATACCCAATAAAAACATAATAAGAAACACCAAAAAAAGAATAAGTAAGACCAACACCAATAAAACCTAAAGCAACACCAGTTTGAGGTCCGCCTGCAATAAAACTCCTACCTGTAAGAAGACTACCAACATTTGTTCCACAATAACTTGCACCAGCCCATAATACAAAACCACGAGGCCTAGGAAGCAAAAACAAAGGAATAGGCAGACCTTGACCACCACTAGCAACATTACAAAAAAATAAAGAAGCAGAAGCCCTACCCAGCCCAGGAGAGTTCTCAAATAAATCAATAACCTCCTGAGAAACAAAAAACCGCTGAAGATTACCTATTCGAATTAATATATTAATAAAACTTGAAAAAACAGGTAATTTTGTTTTCAAATATGGTCTTTTCTCAAACCAATTAAGCCAAGATGGATTCAACAAAGAAAGCACCTTATCTTTTGGCATATCCGCAGATAACAAACCATAAATATCCAAAAGTTCAACAAAATCAGATTTCAAAGACTTAGTTTCCTCGCTAAAAGGATCATTTACAATTTTATATTTCAAATCTTCAATCATACCTGAAATTTTTTCACCAACATCAATTGATAACTCAACACTACATTCTTTTGAATCAGTTTTATCAAAAGTATAAAACGTCAAAGAAGATGTATCCCGGCTTTCATTATTTACTTCAATTTTATTTGTATCTGGTTTGAAATTAATTCCACTGATAATAGGTGCAATAGAAACACCAATAAAAAATACTATTATCCATATTGCAAAGATTTTACTTAACAGGATTTTCCTCATATATACCTCCTCCGGTAATATGTTCAAATCTGATAAGTAGTATTTAAAATGTATGCTATAAATTATTACTAAATGTAAAAAATATCTGTAAATGTAGTTTGTTTTTTTAATTAAACCATGAATCGAAATAAAGAAAAATAAGAGAATTGATGTTTTTTATTTATCTTAGTCGGTGTAATAATATTTTTAGAATTGGGAACAAATTTAGATGATTTTGTAGGGTATTAAAAAAAGGTCTATTAATAGTTCTTGATCTTTTTTCCTCCTTTCCAAATGTTAAAAAACTGAAAGGATTATCTTGATTATTAAATTCTGTTAAAATCCAATCTGAGCTTCGTCCAACATTTAAAACTCTAATTTCATCAATAATACCATCCATTGCATACGAATCACCACCTTCACCTATCCTAATACCTTCATTTGAAGAAGGTGGACCCCCGCCTTTATTAATTGAATTTCCTAATATCCCATTTACATATATAGAATGAGTATCCCCAACTCTTGTATAAGTTAAATAATACCAATTATTATTTGAAAATGTCCAACCAT
>CAYFVP010000103.1:0-39803 GCA_964346655.1 uncultured Thermoplasmatales archaeon | reverse complement strand
GGGATAGACTTCATGCGGTAAATCCTATTGATGGTTTAATAAAATGGTCTTTTAATCCAGGTACAGATAGAGTTATTGAAGGTGGAACACCATGTAATTCTGCTGATGGTACTATTTATATTGGCGCAAATATTGGTGAGATTAGTGGGGGCGAGATTATTGCTATAAATTCTGATGGAACGGAAAACTGGCGGAAAAAAATTTGTGATTTAGGATGGGTTGATTTTGCACCAGTTATCGGTGAGGATGGAACGGTTTATATCGGTTCATCAACTAATGAATTTACTGGACCAAGTGAATGTATCAGTGTTGGTTATCTTTATGCATTTAACAAAATGGATCCTAATGCTCCATCTGCACCGGAAATAAATGGTCAAGCCAATGGTAATATAAAAACTGAATATGAATACACCTTTAAAGCTACCTTACCACTTGGAAATAATGTCTACTACTATATTGACTGGGGTGATGGCGACTGGAAAATTGATTGGTGGCTTGGCCCTTATGGTTCTGGTGAAAAAGCAGTTATAAGCCATATCTGGTCTGAACCTGGAACGTATACTATTAAATCTCGTTGTAAGGATACTGATAATCTTTGGAGTGATTGGAGCGAGTTTAAGATAACTATTCCAAGAACCAGAACATCATATTTGTTGGGATTTTTTGATATGTTTCCAATACTGCAGAGAATAATTAGTTTTATTCTTTAAAATATAATGTGTTATTTTTATTCATGGTTATATTTTAAAAAAAGAATAATCAGAATTTTTAAAATATTTTAAACATAAATTATAAGAAAATTATAATAATATCTTAGTCTATTATAATATTTACTAAGTTTTAGGGTGAAAAATAAATTATGAAAAAAATCATGGTAATTATCTTGATTGAAATATTAATTTTTAGTGGAAGCGGAATATTTAGAACAGTACATTCAGAAAAAAATGATATTAATATATCATCAAATAATAATTTTTTAGACGATACCTGTGAATGTAAAGGTATAATAAAAACTGACGAAAATACGAATTCTTATGGATATTTTGTAATGGAAGACTCTTTGTATGTTGATCCTTTAGATATTTTAATTTCACCAAAACCATCGATAATAAACACCCCTGAAGAATTTAGTTGGAAAAATTTTGAGGGGCAGGACTGGACAACTCCTGCTAAAGATCAAGGTAACTGTGGTAGTTGTTGGGATTTTGCAGCTATTGGTGCTCTTGAAAGTGTTATAAAAATTAGGGAAGAGTGTTCAAACTTATTTCCTGATCTTTCTGAACAATATGTTCTCTCATGTTTACCTGCAGCAGCTAATAATTATGGAGAAGGATGCAAAGGTGGTACTCCCTATGGAGCATTTTATTATATGAGGGATACAACTTCTTATGGTAATTATAAAAATGGTGCAATTCCTGAATCATGTTTTTCATATCAGGCTAGCGATGATATTCCATGCTCAGATAAATGTGAAAATTGGGAGGATTATCTAGTCCCAATTCTAGATTGTAGTGAAATTTTTTTAGGATTTGATAGTCCTGAAAACAGAGCAATTATTAAATCCGTAATATACCAATATGGTTCTATTGCAGCAGCTATGAATGTATCCCAGAGTTTTGTTAATTTTTGGAATACTCATCATGATCCAACTGATTATTTTCCAGATCCTAATGCTCCTTGGGGCAATAGATTAAATCATATCATTGTTATTTTAGGATGGAAAGATGATTCTTTAATTAATAATGGTGGTTATTGGATATGTAAAAATAGTTGGGGGACGAATTGGGGGTATCAAGGATTTTTTAATATAGAATATGGAGCATTATTCACTGGATTTTATATCTCCACGGTTGATTACGACCCAGATAGCTATAGTTGGTCACCTACTCCACCAATAATTAATGGACCAAATGATGGAGCCCCTGGAATAGAATATTTCTATAAATTTGTCTCAGAGGATCTAGAGGAAGATGGTGATGTTTATTATTTTATCGATTGGGGAGACAATACAAATAGTGATTGGCTTGGACCTAATATTTCAGGTGAAGAAGTAACCATTAATCATACATGGTCTAAAACTGGAACATATCTCCTTATGGCAAAAGCAAAAGATACATATGATCATGAAAGCCAGTGGAGTAAGGTAGATGTTACAATTCCAAGAAGCAGAACTTCACAATACAATTTATTTACAAATTTATTTTCTCGTTTCATCAATTTGTTCCCATTACTCCGAATACTATTGCATCGACTGGGATAAAAAACAAACACAATCATCACTTCATCTTTTTTCTTTTTGAGATATTTATTTAATCCATAAAATCAGCATAAATACTTTTATATGCCTATATTTATTTTAATGTTTTATGATATGTCCTTGTTGTGGTCATATAATACATGATACTGATCGATTATGTATTTTCTGTGGTAGACCAATGGATTTATGAAAAGCATTATTTTATTTTTATTCATGGCTTATTTAAAAAAACGCTGACGTTAAAACACAAGGGGTTAATGTTCTAGGTATATTCAAAATGTGTTTTTTTTATGACATATGACGAATTTACTATAAATTGAAAATAAGTACTAATTTAAACTTCAGCCTTTACTAAGTAAAATTAAAATATTATTCAACTCTTTCAAAAACTCGTTTGCGACTTGCGACTTCAATGTGGAGCCGTTAACCTAATTCTAAATTCATTAATATTTTAAAATTTTCAAAAATCCATTTTATATTTTTAATACCTTCGTTAAACCCATCTTCATTGATTTATTTCACTTTATCTTTATACTTCAAATAAAACTCTAACATATGCTTGATTTGTCTACTAATCGGTCTATTCTCATTATCTGATATTTCTTTCAGCTTATCCTTTGTGATTTGATCTAAATATACGTTTAATCTTGGCATAGCTTCATTACTCATAATACACCACATATTCAATATGTTTATGCGCATATTTAGGTATTTTCCCACACATTTAAATAATTGTTATTTTATTATGATTACTAAAAAATAAATAATGGAGGTAATGTATGAAATGAAACAGGACGAGGGTTTTGTTTTAAAAGTAAAAAATAACGGTATCAGGTTACCACTTGAAGTATTGGAATATCTCAAAATAAAACCTGGCGATGAGGTTTCTTTTGATGCAATTGGTAATGACGTTATTGTTATCCGTAAACATATAGAGAAATAAAAATAATAATACCCCTATCCCTCTTTTTCTTATTTTTTGAGTAATTATCAATATTTGAGTTAATAATTGTACATTAATCCACAAAAAATAGATATTATAGTTTTTTTATAAAAAATTATAAATTATTAAATAATTTAAAATTAAAAAAAAGATGAAAAAAATGGATACAACAACCTTTTGGTATATCATTGCAGGTTTATATGTAGGCATTAACAATTGCAACACCGGGGATTTTACGAGCCATACATATATGATTATTTAACTAAACCAATTGACATTAATCAATTAATTTCAAGTGTAAAAAGATGTGATATGTATCTATTTGCAAGAAATAGTTAAGAAAAATAGAGATTAAAAATCTCTATTTATTTTTTATTTTTATCTTCTTTTTTCTTTTTATCTTCATCTTTTACTTTATAATCTGCATCTATTGTTTTATCGTCATCTGATGGATGACCTGACCATGTTTCATCTGTTTTTTCTGATTTGGCACCTGCAGCTTGTTGTTGCTGAGCTGCTTGTTGTGCAGCTTGCTGATAAATTGCAGTTGATGCTTTTTGAATTGCTTCAGATAGCTTATCAGTTTTTTCTTTAATTTTATCTGTATCATCACCAGAAAGAGCCTCTCTTAATTCCTTTAATTTTTCTTCAATACTTTTTTTATCATCTTCAGAAAGTTTATCTTTTAATTCATCTAATGTTTTTTGTGCTGCATGGGCAAGTGCATCTCCATTGTTTCTGATTTCTACTTGTTCTTTTCGTTTTTTATCTTCTTTTGCATGCTCTTCTGCTTGTTTTTTCATGTTATCTATCTCTTGATCCGATAGTTTAGTTGAACCAGTAATTCGAATAGATTGCTCTTTATTTGTTCCTAGGTCTTTTGCTGCAACATTTAGAATTCCATCAGCATCAATATCAAATGTTACTTCTATTTGTGGTATTCCACGTGGTGCAGGTAGAATTCCATCTAGATGAAATCTACCCAAACTCTTGTTATCTGATGCCATTGGTCGTTCACCCTGTAAAACATTGATTTCCACGCTTGTTTGATTGTCAGCAGCAGTTGAAAAAATCTTACTTTTTTTTGTTGGAACTGTTGTATTTCTTACAATGAGTTCTGTTGCTACTCCTCCAAGAGTTTCAATACTAAGCGTTAGAGGTGTTACATCAAGAAGCACTATGTCTTTGTCTATTTCACCTGATAAAATTCCAGCTTGTATTGCCGCACCAATTGCTACACATTCCATTGGATCAACATCACGTTTTGGAGGTTTACCAAATATTTCTTCAACTTTCTTTTTAACAAGTGGAATTCTTGTAGTTCCTCCAACCAAAACAATGTGATCAATGTCTTCAGGTTTTAGTTTTGCATCTTTTAATGCAGTTTTACATGGATTTTCTGTTTTATCAACAAATGGGGAAATAATTTCTTCAAATTTTGCCCGTGTTAGTTTAAGCTCGAGGTGCTTTGGTGCATCGTCAACTACAGTGATATATGGGAGGTTAATATTTGTTTGTAGGGTAGAAGATAGCTCAATTTTTGCACTCTCTGCTGCTTCAAGTAAGCGCTGATGTGATTTTGGGTCTTTTCTTAAATCTATCTTATTTTTCTGTTTAAATTCGTTAGCAAGAAAGTCTACAAGTGCCTGATCCATGTCTGAGCCGCCAAGTTGTGTATCACCGTTTGTAGAAAGAACCTCAAAAACACCTTCTCCAACCTCCATAAGAGTTATATCAAAGGTTCCACCACCAAAATCATAAACAGCAATTTTATGGTCTCCTTCTTTGTCAAGTCCATAGGCAAGAGATGCAGCAGTTGGTTCGTTTATTATACGCTTTACATTAAGTCCTGCAATCTTTCCTGCATCTTTTGTTGCTTGTCGTTGATCATCGTTAAAATATGCAGGTACAGTAATAACAGCATCAGATATTTTATGCCCTAAAAAATCTTCAGCATCTTTCTTGATCTTTTGAAGGATAAAAGCACTTATTTGTTCTGGGCTAAATTCTTTATCCCGAACCTTTACTTTTTCTCCCCGCCCCATCTTTCGTTTTATACGATGAACGGTTCCCTCAGGATTTGTTACAGCTTGACGTTTAGCTGCTTCACCAACAAGCATTTCTCCATCTTCAGTAAATGCAACAATTGAGGGAAAATACGGGTTTCCTTCAGCGCTTTTTATAATTATTGGTTTACCTGCTTCTACTATTGCAACTTCAGAGTTTGTGGTACCTAAATCAATACCAATTATTTTTCCCATAAACTAACACTCCTTTTTATCTTCTTTTTTCTTTGAAACAATAACTTGAGAAGGCCTCAAAAGTTTATCATTAATAGTATAACCTTTTTTTACCTCCTCGATTATCAAATTATCCTCACAATTTTCTTTATTTATTATAGTTACAGCATGATGAATATTATGATCAAATTTTTCTCCAATACAATTTATCTCTTTAATTTGTTCCTTTTCAAAGAAATCTTGTATATTTTTTATCATGAGTTTTAATGCATCTTTTGGATTATTATCTTCATATGCTTTTTTTAAAAGCTCATTAAGATCAAGTAATTCTAACAAGTATTTTCTCTTAACTTCTTCTTCTCTGAAATTTAATTCTTTTTCCATTCTTTTTTGATAATTTTGAAAATCTGCATAACTACGGAGAAGTTTTTCATCTCTTTCTTTTAATTCTTTTTTAAGGCTATCTATTCCCTTTTTTAAACTATTAATTTCTTTTATTGAAGAATTTTTCGTTTTATCTGTGGTTTTTTTTGTTGACATTCCTCACCAATTGAATTTATATTATAGATTTAAAAAAAGAAAGAAGAGGATGGAGTTTATGTGTTTTTCTAGTATTCCATATCTCCTGGGGGCATACCACCCATTCCACCTGGTGGCATACCGCCTCCTGGCGGCATTCCACCGGCTCCACCGCCTTTTGCAGCTATTACATCATCGATTCTGAGTATCATTGTTGCAGCTTCTGAAGATGCTTCGATTTCTTGCATAGTGACGCGCAATGGTTCTATTACATTGTTTTTTATCATATCATCAACCTTACCAGCAAGAACGTTTATTCCTGCATATTTCTTGCCTTTCTTATGGGCACTTCTTACCTCTAGCATCATATCAATTGGGTCAAGTCCTGCATTTTCTGATAAGGTTTTTGGAACAACTTCAATTGCATCAGCAAATGCTTCAATTGCCATTTGTTCACGTCCGCCAACAGTTGGTGCATAATCACGTAAACCCATTGCAATAGCTGTTGCTGCAGCTCCTCCACCAGCAGTCATTTTTCCGTCTTCAATTGCTACTTTTACAACTGATAACGCATCATGTATTCCTCGTTCTAGTTCATCTACTACATGCTCCGTAGTTCCTCTGATTAGAATTGATACAGCTTTTGGATTTTTACAGTCAGTTACAAATGTCATTTTGTCATCGCCAATTTTGATTTCTTCAACTTTTCCAGCGTATCCTAGATCTTTTGATGTGAGTCCATCAAGATTTGCTACAACCTTTGCGCCTGTTGCCTTTGCCAGTTTTTCCATATCGCTTTTCTTTGCTCGTCTGACAGAGTAGATATTGTGCTTTGCTAAGAAATGCTGGGCTATGTCATCAATTCCTTTTTGACAAATTAAAACATTTGCACCGCTCTTTTTTACTTTGTCTACCATTTTCTTAATCATTCCTTCTTCTTCATCTAGAAATGCTTGAAGTTGTGTTGGATCTTGAATTTGTATTCTTGCATCGACTTCTGTCTTTTTTACTTCAAGTGCAGCATTTACAAGTGCAATTTTTGCATTTTTTATATTTTTTGGCATTCCCTCATGAACACGCTCTTTATCAAGAATTATACCTTTAATTATCTCTGTATTTGCTATTCCTCCACCTTGTTTCTTTTGTATTTGAACATTGTCAAGATCAACGATATTTTTTGTGCCAACTTTTTCTGCAATTCTTGTTACAGCATCTACTACAACATCTGCAAGAGTTTCTTTTTCAGAACTTGCACCTTTACTTGCCATTGAGGTTATTGCAATATTTTTAAGTGTGTTTTTATCTCCTGGTTTTATATCTATTGCTAATTTGTTTAAAATTTCCTTTGCCTTGTCTGATGCTAGTTTAAATCCACCACAAATAACTGTTGGATGAATATTTTGATCAAGTAGGTCTCCTGCATATTTTAATAGTTCTCCTGTTAGAACAACTGCACTTGTTGTTCCATCGCCACATTCTTCATCTTGTGATTTTGCAACTTCGACAATCATTTTTGCTGCAGGATGTTCAACATCTATTTCTTTGAGTATTGTTGCGCCATCATTTGTTACTACAACATCACCCATTGAGTCAACTAGCATTTTGTCCATTCCTTTTGGACCTAGTGTTGATTTTACAGCATCTGAGATTGCTCGTGCTGCCATTATATTGTTTGATTGGGCTCCTTTGCCTCTTTCTCTTTTTGTTCCTTCTTTTAATACAATTATTGGTTGCTGTCCTGTCATCATAATCTTCTTTACCTCCTTAAAAAACTCCAAGATAGCTTCACCGCAATATAAACACTTCTATATAAATATTTCGATTTGATGTGGTGGTAAGTATGGAGTTGTTACATGGGAGTTGGTAAGTTGGAGTTGGTAAGACCCCCTTTTAAAAATAATTGATGAGTAATTCTTTTATAGGGATAATTTTAATATTTGCATCTTCTATATATCTGTTGTTTACAATGGAAATAGGTTTATTAATACCAATAATTGGAATTATTATTGGTAGTGGATTAGTTATTGTGGATATTCTATTTAGAGTAATAATTGAACCAAGATTGAAAGATAGAAGAGAGGATATAAAGAAACATAAAAGAAAATTAGTAAAAAAAATTCTACATAGACTTAGAGATGCAAATATTTATTATGAGAATTTCAAGATTTTAATTACAGTTGTAGATGATTTGAAAAAACAAGATTTATTTGATTTGGCATTTAGGCACTTGAGAGCATATCCAGATATTCTAGATAATTGGAATAAATCAATGGAAAAAATTGAATATTTGAATAGTAAATTAAATGATTCAAATGGTTTAAAAAATTATATATTAAGAAAAATAAGTAATGAATTTGATGAACAATATATAAAATATTTATTATCTCATATATGGTTAATTATTCAGAGTAATGCTAAAGGAAACATAAAAGATTTAGATGAAATTAAGATAGACATTGAAACGAATCCTAAATATTGTTATATTCTACTTGAAAATGATATTGGTATACACTGTAAGAGATATGGCAACAAAAAAGTGAAACAAGTAATTGTGGATTTGATTAGAGATAATGAGTTTAGAAGAAGATTATCAGAAATTACAGAAGAGAATAAAGAATTAAGGAATATATATGAAGATAAATTCAAGAGAAATTTAAAAGAACTCTTAGATAGACTTGAAAATGGCTATAACTTAAAAGGTAAATGTAAAGAATGTTCACGATTTGTAAGATTATTCGATGATTGCTAACCTATCCAACAGGAGTAGTTTCACTGACCCCAAGGAGAGAATATAAGGGTTGAGAGTCATATAAAATCAGATAAAAACTGACCAAGGGAAGGTGGTTTGCTTCCCAAGGTCTGGAGTCATGATAGTATGAGTATCACAACCCCAAAAGAAATAAAAGTAAAAGATGCTGATAAACCTTTTTGTTGTAAGTTCTGTGGTTCTGAAAACTATATCAAATATGGCAAGAAGAATGGCATTCAGAACTATATGTGTAAGGATTGTGGAAGGAAGTTTGTAGATAATCTACACTTTGAGGGAATGAAGGCAAATCCTAAGATAATCTGTCTAATATTGGATTTGTATTTCAAAGGAGTATCATTGAGGAAGATATCTGACCATTTAAAGCAATTCTATGAGTTAAAAGTATCCCATGTATCAATTCTAAGATGGATTGAGAAGTATGTTGAAATTATGGATAAGTATGTATCCCAATTTAAACCTAAACTAGGAACTGTCTGGCAAGTGGATGAAATGATGGTGCAGATAGATGGTGACTGGTTCTATCTATGGAATGTCATTGATGAATTTACTAGGTTTCATTTAGCATCAGTTATCTCTAAGGAGAGAAAGATTGAGGATGCAAGGAAAGTCTTAAAGATTGCTAAAAGGAAAAGTCATGGTGATAAACCAAGATGCATAGTTACAGATGGATTACAATCCTACAAGAGAGCAATCAAAAAAGAGTTTCATACTGTTAAAAAGGAGACTATCCACATAGGTAATGTAGGTATCAGAGGAAAGAGATATGGAAATACTAAGTTTAATAACAATATAGTAGAGAGACTTCATGGAACAGTCAGAGATAGGAATAAGACTCAGAGAGGATTAGAGAAAGAAGATACAGTGTTTGTTAAAGGACATCAGTTATACTATAACTTCATTAAGCCACATGAAAGATTGAATGGATATACACCTGCACATTTTGCCAATATCTACCTGAGATTGGGAGATAAGAAATGGGAGAAGTTATTGGATAAGTCATTGAATGAAAAGGAATCAATGGATAGCAATGAAAACAAAATTATCTTTTAAAGAAATTCTTTATTCGGGTATTAACGGCTATTACATATGCAATAAGCAAACCAATAAGAATACCTCCAAACCATGCAGGTAAATCACCAGCTAATGTTTTGATAATGTGATAAGACGCATAGATACAAATACCAGCTATAATTAGTATTACAAATGCATTAATTATGAAGTTTATCAATTCATCAGCTTTACTTTTTGACATAATCCATAGAAATAATTATGTTATTGATATTTAAACTGTGTTAAATAATTGAAAGAGGAAATTAATTATGATTTGTTGTTGGTTAGCGTTGGCTTTATTAACTATTGTTTGCATTTGTCTTTATAAAATATCCAAATCCAACCAGAAATTTGAGGGAGAAAATTTGACTAAATATTGTCCTGTGTGTGGGAAGTTAATTGATGATGAATTAGATGTATGTCCATATTGTGGTCATATATTTGATAGAGAAAAATTTGATGTGATTAGTGTATACGAGCCTTCTTCAGCAACTGATTATACTACAGAATATACTGTGATATCGGATGCATTTGAAGATGATATTGATGGAAAAAAGAAAGAGGATGAATTATTAAAAGAAGAACTCTTAGACAAAGAATGGTTATCATATTTTGTAGATTGGGAATACTTAGATTTTAAAGATGGTGAATATAGTTTAACCGATAGAGGAAAAAAGGCACTCATTAGAAATCGAGCAAAGAAAAAGAAAAAAAGTGGTGAGAATTAGGATGGTGATACTCAAACAACTTAAAGACCAATTAGAAAAAGAAATTGAGGACAGAAAAGAATTAGAAACTTTATTCAAAGAATTATTGAAAGATTATAATTATTTCAGGAAAAAGAATGAAAAAGAATCAATAGATTGGAAAAAATTAATAGATGATGATAAAAAAGAATTAAGTATTAAAATTAAGAATGTTGAAAAGATAAAAGACCAATTACTAGGATATACACTTCAAATTATAGCAATTGTTGTAGCAATATTGGCCATAATAATGGCTTTTTCTTTTCTTTCAACTGATTTTTATAGTTGTCCAAATGAATTTGTGTGGTTTCTTGGAGGGGCAACTATATATTTCCTTTTTATATTCACTTGGTATGTTTTGATGTGGAAAAGAAGACAGAAAACAAGTTAAATGTATTTTCCCAACCCTTATGTAACACCCCAAATGTAACAACTCTGGATGGAACAGAACACGATTTGAGGTTCTGTTCAAATGATGGTTGGTAAATTTTGGTTGTTAAAAGTTCGTTGGTAAATAAACAATTTTTTCGTTAATATGTAATATTTTTGTCTAAAAATTTTATATATTATTAATTTGATGTGAATATTGTAAAATTGAGGGAGGTTTATGCAGAAAAAACATATTAGTAAGACCCTTGCAGTAGAGATATTTGTATTGTTTATAGGCGTGGGTATTCATCCTGCTTTTGCTATGGAGGAACATTATGAAAATAATGCTGGTTATGCCCCAGCCAGATCATAGAAAAACTGTTTTTGACAAATTCATGTATCCTTCTTTGACTTTACAGCAAATCGCTGGGATAACTCCTCGACATCATTTTGTTAAATTAATTGATGAGCGGTATGAAAATATTAATTTCCATGAAAATTTTGATCTCATTGGAATATCAATCACAACATATAGTGCCTTACGTGGATATGGAATTGCTGATGCTTTTAGAAAAAATGGAATACCAGTCGTTTTTGGAGGATATCATGCATCACTTTTGCCTGAAGAGGCAAAGAAACATGCAGATAGTGTTGTAATAGGAGAAGCAGAGCATACGTGGCCTCAGTTATTAAAAGATTTGGAGAACGGAAAACTAAAAAAATTTTATTTTAACAAAGAAGTAGTAAAAGCAAAAGAGATACCTCCGGCAAGACATGATATTGGAATTTATACGCCTTTCAAAGAGGCTATTCAGGCTTCAAGAGGTTGTCCAGTTGGATGTGAATTTTGTGCAATGAGTGTTGTCGAAGGAAATACATTTCGGGGGAGACCGGTTGATAATGTTGTTGAAGAAATGAAATCAATTAGAGCAAAACGAATATTTTTTGTCGATGCATCTCTAACAAATAATCCAAAATATTCAAAACAATTATTCAAAAGGTTGAAAGAGGTTAATAAAAAATTTAAATGTTTTGGAAATATCAACGTATTCGTCCGTGATGATAAATTTTTACAGTTGGCCAGTGAGGCAGGGGTAACAAGATGGTATATAGGTATTGAATCTATCTCTCAGCATAACATAGATCAAGCTGGAAAAGGAACGAATAAAGTTAAAAATTATATAAAGGC
The DNA here is from genome assembly GCA_964346655.1 of uncultured Thermoplasmatales archaeon. Taxonomy (GTDB): domain Archaea; phylum Thermoplasmatota; class E2; order DHVEG-1; family DHVEG-1; genus CAYFVP01. Next base: position 27,720 of record CAYFVP010000103.1, on the reverse strand, counting down.
TATTAGGAAGATAAAGGATCATGGGATGATGGTTACAGGTTTTTTCATGTTTGGTTTCGACAATGATACTACTTATGTTTTTGATAAAACATTAAAATTCATAAAGAATCTTAATCTTGATAGCGTGGCATTTAGTGCTTTAACTCCATTTCCAGGAACTAAATTGGCAGAACGCTTTGAGAATGAGGGACGAATACTAACGAAGGTTTGGTCAAGATATAATGAAGGAATTGTCAATATAAAACCTAAGCAAATGACCGAAGAAGAGCTTTATGATGGCATCAATAATTTATCAAGAGAATATTTTTCATATATTAATATGCTTAGAAGAAGCATTCAAGGATTAAAAACTCGTGATAGGTTTAAATTAAGGCATTTTATAATAAGGGTAGGTGAAGATTTAGTTAATCGTTCATTTTATTTTAATGATAAGTTAAGGTTACAATCTTCTGTATATGATCAATGATAATGAAGCTATAAGTTACATTTTTTTTTAACCTTTTTAACATTCATCATAAGCTATTTTTTGGAGTAGATGGAATCTATTAGGGAAAAACTCCTGTAAAAAGTTAGATATCTACAAAGGATTTTTATGGAAAATATTTAAAAAAATATTTTATAAAAAAAAAAGAGATAAGTAAGTTTTACCTTTAACTCAACGAATTATTTAAAGCCGTAGTAGAAACCTGAGCAATGGAAATGCATTTGGGAACCGTTCAAAAAATCTATCGATATAATAATTTATCCACCAATCAATATTTGGATTTTCTTCATGAACAAGTATACCATTAGCAAAATAGGTTTGTCTACCAGAATATGATAAGAGATCATATGTTGGTAATACTACAGGTGAATAGGAAATCTCATAAATTTCAATCCATTTTCCTTCTTCTGTGAAAAGCTGATCACCAATTTCGAGTTTTGTAATATCATTATCTATTCTTGTAGCTTCTTTTCCTTCTTCTACATTGAGTACTCCCCATGTTTCTTGTCCATCTGATTTCTTTATACGTAATGGATGCTCATCTGTCATACATATAAGTCCATCGTTTATCTCCCATACAGTGTGAAAAGGCGTAGCTATAAATTTAACAGTCCATGATGTAAATCGATTATTTCTTAAATTGTATGATAGCAGTTGATCACCAATTTGAACATCTTCTATATTTTTATATGTTCGATCGACCATAGTAATTTTGGTTCCAACTGGAAAACAACTAAGACGTTGTGTTTCTTTTGGTGGCATTATACCATTGTCTTCAAATGGCTGACAATTGACAAGTGGCGATAAGGCAATTAAAATCATTAGAACAGTTGCTCCAATTCCAAATGTTCTCAAAATATTTTTTCTCATGTTATTCTATACCTCCCGTTAATGATAATTAAAATTTATTACTTAAATGTTTCTTAATTATTTTTTAATGTAACTTTTGGTTTTATTATTAACTTTATCTGTAAAAATATATTATATAAAACTAAACTAAAACTAAATATATTTATGGAGGAGATAGTGAATAGTCTGATTCATTGAGAATTACTATTCCAAGAACAAGAATATTATTTAGTTCCTATTGGTAGAATTATTATTTGCACTATTATATGGTATAATTATTCTAATTGGATATTTACTAGGGTATTCTGGATATGATACAATACCCCAAATAGGGTTCTGTGTAATACTACAGTGGGGAATTAACTGTGGGTAAAACACTGTGGTATATTTTTGTTTGAGTCCTAGTTTAAAATTAATTAAAATAAATAAAAAACCCTTTTTACTCCATATAAAATCGTATCAATGAATTGACGTACGTTAATTACCTTAATTTAAATGTTTGAATAACAATTGTAAAGTATATTTATATCTATTTTTCATTTCTTTACCAAAAAATTTAAATTATAAAAAGTCTATGTGATTTTTGGGGTAGTAGAGATTAAAATAAGAGACTTTCCTGTTTAATTTAAAATCGATCTCTTTCCATTATATTTGTCTCTGCCCCCCTTAATTAATAATATAATTAAAAAATATTTTATAAATATTTTTATAATAAAATTAATGTTATGGGATCTAGTTTCTAGAGGGAGGAAAGGATATGATAAAAAAGGACTTCTTTTCCTAAAAATCTAACCTTTCTTGAACGAACCAGACCCCAACAATTATATTATATATTTTAGATTTATTAATAATTTATGTTAGATCTTTTATTTGACGACACTCTTCTATGAGTTTAGCTATCTTTTCACAGTCTTCTTTTGTAAGTTTTTTAGCTACCATCAATTAAAACCGCAAAAACTAATATATAAAAGTAATCAAAATCAAAAAAAAGAAGGGAATTGATATTGATAAGAACTTCCGATAGCTACTACGGGTCTATATTATTGGGAGTGCGTGATATTCCCCAAGCAAGTCGAGGCAGAATGAATATATTTCTACCGATTTGATAACTATATCTAAAGTCCCAAATCAAATAAAATCCTAATTTTTCTAAAAATGGGTTCGGATGTGGATTCCAATAATTTTGAGCGTAACTATTCCTACTATTCCGACTAAAAACGTGGATAATATTTCCGTCTGAATTTATATTATCTCTAAAATTATTTTCACGTATCTTATTATTATGGGAGTCTGAAAGCCAAAGTCCTCTATTATCATTTTTAATTTCATTCCTATATATGAAATTAAATCTCGATGCATCTAGAGCAATACCAACAACGTAATTATTTTCAATATAATTATTTTGGATTTGATTATTATGCGAAAAAAGAGTATAAACACCCCAATCATTATTTCTAATGATATTTTTTTCTATTTCAATTCCATCACCAGGGTTTACATAACAAAAATTAATGCCAATATGACAATGTTCAATAGTATTTTTTCTGATTTCAACTGGTCCATTGTAAACATATATACCTGCTCCATTTAATGGTCCGCTATTTCTAATGATAAATCCAATGATGTTTATATTTTTTTTATTAGTACCAATAACATTACCAACGCCGCCACCATCTATAATCGCACCATCAGTATCATTACCAATTATGTCACTTTCATACCACACAAGTATTAAACCTTCCTTTTTTACAATAATATTTTCATAATATGTCCCATTTGCTACATAGATTAGATCATAATCATTTGCATAATCAATTGCATCACTAATATTACAAAAAGGGTGTTCAATAGTGCCATCAGCAGTAGCGCAATCTGAGTCATTATCAACATAGATAGGCTGCCTATCTAGAATATTTTTTGGTTTTGACCATATACTATTATTCATTTTTACTATATTTCCTCTTATACTTGGTACAACACTAGCTCCAAGGAATAGGAGTATTAGACCTATTACCAAATATTTCTTAAAAACATTTTTTAGCATGTCTTACAATTCCTCCCTTTAAATCTTTCAAAAGAAGAATAGAATATTTCTTTTTAAATCTTACTATATATTATTTTTATAACAAAATTATATTCTTTTTTTTACATTTGTTATAAATATAGTAAGAGAAAATGAAAGAGGTCTAGTTTCTAGAGGGAGGAAAGGATATGATAAAAAAGGACTTCTTTTCCTAAAAATCTAACCTTTCTTGAACGAACCAGACCCCAACAATTATATTATAATATTCTAGATTTATTAATAATTTTTGCTAGATCCTTAATTTGATGACCTTCTTCAATGAGTTTAGCAATATGTTCACAATCTTCTTTTGAAAGTTTTTTAGCTGTTTAATTTGTTTAACCAAATAGTAACACATTGTCAGTTGGTCATCGATCGCCCTAGCAACTTGTCCATGCCGAGTTGAACCGCCTTGTTCTTTAGAACCTCGGTCTGATACATCTTGAAGTTCCGATCTCCCATCTTGGCTCTCATTAATTCTGCAGTCTCGGTACTTAGGCGCACTCCTTCCGAAATGAAGTCTTGGAAGGAAACTTGACATTTCTTATACCTAAGCATTAGATTCCCTTGATTGATCAAACTTTCCTTCAACAGCATATCCATTTCAGTACGCACATCCTCTCGTTCTTCGACCTTATAAAGGATGCTCCTTAACTCCTTAAGTGGGGACATTCGCAAAAAATCGCGCACCTTGATTCCGCCTTTTTCTTCCTCATTATAGTAGGCAAATGAAATACGCTTTGCATTGAATTGGTATTTGATTGTTTCAGCATTTGTTTTATCTACTATGTACCAGTCGACCTCGGATGAGAAAGCGAAGGGTGTCTTGACATGAATGCAGAATGTATCCTTAGTGTCATTCTCATAGAGAAATGCGCCTTCTGGTCCATATTCTATTGCTACGATGTGCAACTGATTATTGATGTAGAAAAAGGCGAGGTTGGTTCCAATATCCGCTGGATTACGGGGAAACATAAGTTCATACTTAAAGAATAGGTGCTGACCAGTATGTTGATGCTTTACTATGTCAAAGCTTCTAAGGGAAATCCAAGTTGATTGCGGTGCTTGGTTATTGTGAATAAAATCCACAAGTTGGCCCCCTCGGGTGTCCCAGCGGGGGTGTGTATTTTCAGATTCGTACACGAGTTGGTCGCCCCCGCTCTGAATCGTTTCAATCAACGTAAAGGTCGTAAAGAGTACTTCAAGATAGACGAGGGAATAATCCATCTCGTTCATCTTCTGAATCGCCCAGAAATCCGCCGCTAACTCCTGATTTCTGGATTGTTCTAAACTTTTAGGTGGAGGATGCGAAGTATGGCCGAGTTTATGATGGGCGATTTCGTGTAATACAAGAAAGGTTACAAATGTAAGCATTATTTCTATCGATTCTAAATGGAGTTCTTCAACACAACTCTGACTCAGCCCCAGTTTCGTCAGATCAAGCTTAGGCCAGGTGTCCTGTACACCCCGTTTTAGTGCAGCAATTAAGTCCTGCCCATACTGAAACATAATTTGTTTGATAAGCTTAACTACCTTGCTGGATCTTATCAATGCTAACGAGCCCATGTCACAGAAGTATTGAGCAGATAGTATTTCCCCCATGTCAATGTCTACAAATCTTGATTCACCGATTCTATATGATTGGGATACAGGGCTGAAAGTGATGTGTGACTTTACATCTAATTTTAGATTATTTAGCAATTCGAGAAGTTCCTTATTTCCACTTAACTTTTCTTGAAGATTTACTACTACATGATTTAGGTAGTTCTTTTTAATCCGAGTCGAGATCTTTTTTAGTTCTTCGTTGGTAGGAAGTTCACCACCTGTCTGCATCTTCTTCAGAGCTTCAAAATCCTGATGTGTCATTAGCATTTTTTACCTCCCATGTTTATAATAAAAAAGAAGCGCAGGATATATATCTTTCTATTCAGCTTATTCTAGCTTCAGCCATTCAAGAATGCGAGACACCTCCCTGACAATCTCATATGGATGGATTCAGGTGATCGCTCCGCAGACCGGTTACACTTCTAACGAAAGGATTAAATAAAACTAAGACTCTATCGAACATTGAATGAGGAGGTTGAGTCTGATATGACTACTGCTGAGCTTCAGCCTATGTATCTTCTTGATGAAACATGGGATACTGCAGAATACATTGGTCCAGGGGCTAGGTATGGAAAAGACCGAAGACTCACAGATGAGGAGGAGAAAGTGAGACAATGGATTCGTAATACTCGAATCCAGGTAGCAGAGATAGCAGAAACGACAATGATTCGTTCTAAAGAGAATCATGATTATCTATTAACTAAATTAGAGATGAATATCATTCTACCAAAAGGAATCATAGAGGAATTGAGATTCAAAGCCACCTTGAAGGGAGACGGTGAGGTCTCTAATAAAGTATATGCTCATGATGGGTTCCCTAAGGACATAATCGTGGACAAGTACATTGTAGAAGGAAAAGTGACTCTAGGAGTCACGAAATTGCTTAATCTCGTGCCTGTGATTGGGGATTTAGTTCCTGATTTGGAGCTTAAACCAAAGGAGTTTAAGCTTGGAAAATTGAGACAAGTACAGGTTGATTTTAGCGGATCCAAAACACCAATACCTGAGTGGTATTTGAGTGCAAAGGGTATTAAAAATGAACTAAGCGTTGCTCTCATAATCGCAAAGCTCAGAGGTATAAATCGTATAGAAGCAGAGATACAGTGCGCATGGATCTATAATCCTGGTATTCTAAGTAAAACTAGAGTAGGAACGGATGAAAAAACGATATTAATCTATGGGACGAAACATCACCAACCTTGAGGGAAGTAACTCAGCTTTAATAGAGAGAGTATAGTCTAGAATAATTAACAACCCCCTGGCCTTCGTTAGTATAATGTCAATAATAAAAAGAATAAAATAACCTTTAGATTAGCCCAAGAATAAATTCATCTTGGCAACAGCATCCTTGACATCTTTTGACCAAATAAAAATACGATTATAAGGCAATACCTTAAAATAAAACTGAGGGAAATAAATCTTTCTAGTTGTCATATCACAACAATATCTATCCCCTTGCTAATTTATACCAAATTCAAATATTTGCTCAATTAAATAATCACCATAATCAATTTTTTCATATATCTCTTTCATCAAAGTGTTAAATTCATTGATTCAATAATAACCTTGTTTAAATGAAAAATCATCAGGTATACCCTGAGATTTTAATTCTTCATATTCAATTAGAAAAGCAGCTGATTGCTGCCCATAATAGGATGAATCTATTATATCAAGTAAGATTTCAGTATGAAGATTTTGTATTTCAAGCCATCCAGAAGAAACAATATAGTCCAAATAATACTTATATTCATTGTTTGGTTTACAATTATATTAAGCCCCATGAGAGTCTTGGGGGTAAAACACAAAGCGAGGAGGCATGTATAATTATAGATTGTGATAATAAGTGGTTGACATTGATTAGAAATGCTGTTAAGTATAAGAAAGTAAGGGGTGAATACCATTAATTTTACACCGCTAAATTTACACCCTTATTCTTTACAGAACCTGATTAAACAAATTGTTTTTGGGAAATAATATTGGGATCAACATAAGCATTAAGTGCGAGTGGAATTGCCTGGCGGGTTCCCGCAATGAAAAAATCTCCTTCTATTCTAAGAATTATCCAATCTGGAAGTAATTTAAATGGATTTGAAAATAAATATTTTAAATATGAAATTCTAATCTTTGTTTTAACACAAATTCTCTCACCCGAATGAACCAGACAGGGTTCCATAGTCTTTTGTCCTAGTAAAGTTAATTTTTCACCATCTTTTCTATATATCAAGCAATTAAGATTATCCCCTATAAGACTAACATTACTAGGATTATTGATACTAAATCCAACATTACTTATAATTCCACGCAATGTGAGTTTAAATTGTACAGGTATTTGAAAATCAACCTCTTGTCCCTCAAAAACAAACTCTTTTAGGTCAGGAACAATTAATAATGCATCAGTGGAAAACGATATATTTTTACTAATACCACCAACTTTAGCTCCAACAATTCCTCTGAGATTTAAAATAATTTTTTCTGCATCAAAAGCATCAAAAAAAACAGTACCATTTGAATAAAATATACAACTTTTTTTAGGTTCAATAACTCCTCCAGTTATAGTAATATTACCTGCAGTAATCCCATGATCTGTATTTATGTCCATATAAAGATTTTTAACGTTATAAAATAAAGAAGTTGGATTATAAATTTCTACCTTTATTTCAAGATTAACTCCTTCTTCATTAATACTAGATAAAGATGCCTCCAATTCAACATCAGGAATTTCAATGCTCTCAAAAATTTCTTCAACTGACGTAGTAACTATCAGGTTTATGGGTATAGTTTTTGTAATAAAACCTAAAAAAGTTACACTAATTTTTCCAACAATATTGGTTTTTAATATGCCAAGATTATTTGATTCTTTTAAAACAATTTTACCATTAGCTGAAAAAATACGTGATTCATCAGAAGGTATTGAGCCTCCAGATATTTTCATTCTTCCTAATTCGGCTTCCTCATTGTTCATACTTATTATTAAAAAATCTGTGATTCCAATTTCAAATCTGTTATTATTTGACATCTTAAGATTTGTATTAATAATAATTTCATCTGAATTTACTTCTGAAATATCAATAAAAACTTCAGTCTTTGGAGCAGATATAATTTGAATATCAAAAAAAATAAAAGTTGCAGAAAAAATGTTAATAATTAATAATAAAACGACTATAATATAGATTACTCTCTTCTTTGTAAAATTCAACATCATTTTTCAGATTATTATATTATTAATGCGTATAAATATATTTCTTAGAATCTATTTTTCTATGAGTAGAATTATTAATGGTTGTTAAATATCAGTAGTGCTATGATACCACTGAATTATATAATTATTGACTTTCTGATAATAATTTTTCCACTTATTTTTGCATTTAAATGGAGATTTAAATATTACAAATATTTTAAACCACTTGCAGCATCTATAGTCATTGTTGGTTTATCCTACATAATTTGGGATATAATTGTTACAGCAAGAGGAGATTGGTGGTTTGAAGAAGAATTTTTGATAGGAATTGAAATATTTGGTCTTCCTATAGAAGAAATTTTATTTTTTATAGTTGTTCCATTTGCTTGTATTTTTATATATGAAAATTTAGTATATTTTGTTAAAGACAAAAAAATTTTATTTAACAAATGGTTTTATCTTGCTGTAGCAGCAATATTTATAATAATTGGTATTATTTTTAGAAATCAAGATTACACAATTTTGGCGATGTTTTCTTGTGCTTTATTTTTTATTATTGCGTCTACATTATATCCAGAAATTTTAAAATCAAAAAATTACTGGTTTTACATAATTTTATCTTTTATTCCATTTATAATATTCAATTATTTACTAACTTCCCTTATAGTAGTTGGTTATAATCCTGATGCTATTTGGGGTGGTTATGGAGCTTGGAATGGAAGGTTATTTACAATACCCTTTGAAGATTTCTTCTATAATTATTCTATGCTTTCATTTTATTTAATGATATATCTTTACTTCAAAGAAAAATGGATTCAATCCACAGGATATTTAATAAAATGAAATTATTCAAAAAATAAAATTTCACTAAAAGGTGAAAAAAATGGGGGAGAAAAAGGTAATAATAGTTGGTTCTGGATTTGGCGGACTTTCTGCTGCTGGATTACTGGCTCGTGATGGAAACGAAGTTTTAGTCATAGAGAAAAACGAACAACCTGGCGGACGAGCATCAATCTGGGAAAAAGATGGATTTATTTTTGATATGGGACCATCTTGGTATCTTATGCCTGATGTTTTTGAAAAATATTTTGCAGAATTTGGAAAAAAACCAGAACAATATATGGATTTAGTAAGATTAGACCCTTCATATAGAATATTTTTTGATAAAGATGATTTTGTTGATATTTCAGCAGATCTAAAGAAAAATCTAGATCTTTTTGAGCAGATAGAACCTGGTGCAAAAGAAAAAATGAGGGAATATCTAAAATTAAGTGAATACGAGTATGATATTGCAATGAAGGATTTTATATACAAGGATTACAAACACCTCATTGATTTTCTTAAACCAAAACTTATTGTTGAAGGAACAAAGCTGCATATGTTTCAAAAATTAGATGGTTTTGCTCAAAGATTTTTTAAAAGTGAAAAAATTAGAAAGATTTTGGAATATACTATCGTTTTTCTAGGTGGAAGTCCATTTGAGAGTCCTGCATTATATTGTTTAATGTCTCATGTTGATTTCAATATGGGAGTATGGTTTCCAAAAGGTGGTATGGGAAAACTTGTTGAAGCTTTTTATGAACTTGCAAAAGAACAAGGAGTAAAGTTTAAATTTAACGAACCAGTAGAAAAAATACTTGTCGAAAATGGAAAAGTAGTTGGCGTTAAAACAACAAATAATAAATACAAATCTAATATAGTTGTTGTAAACGCAGATTATGCTTGGGCAGAACAAAATCTTTTAGAAGAAAAATATCGGTCTTATTCAGAAAAATATTGGGAAAAACGTAAATTTGCACCTTCTGCTTATTTGTTGTATTTAGGACTGGATAAACCGCTAAAAAGATTTATTCATCATAATTTGTATTTCTATCCAAATTGGGAAAAACATTTCGATGATATATTTAAAAATCCTAAATGGCCAGAAGATTTCTCATATTATGTTTCTTGCATTTCAAAAACCGATAAAAAAACAGCAATTAGAAATGGTGAAAATGTTTTTGTTTTTATTCCAGTTGCAACTGGTTTAAATGACAATGAAATAACAAGGGAAAAATATTTTAATAAAACCATTGAGCATATGGAGTTCTTAGCTGGAGAAAACATAAAAGATCATATTGTTGTAAAAAGAATTTTTGCACATAAAGATTTTAGCAATAGATATAATTCTTATAAAGGAACTGCTCTTGGTTTGGCCCATACATTAAAGCAGACTGCTGTATTTCGTCCGAGGCATGATAGTAAAAAAGTAAAAAACTTGTATTATACTGGTCATTATAATCATCCAGGAATAGGTGTTCCTATGGTTATAATATCGTCCCAAATACTGTCAAATTTGATTAAACATAAATAAATTTTCCAAAATATGTGAATAATTATTATACCATATGAAATAGCAATCTTGTTACATGGAATTCTTTAAATATTATTAACATTTATGCGTATTATATGTAATTTATGGGAGGTATAATCTTAATTCTGTTGATGTTATGAACAAAAAATCGTTTAAAAATCAAAAATTTTACCAAGAAATTCCGGATAGACTTAATGATATTTTTTTTGTAATTGATAAAAATTTAATTTTTAAATATTTAAATAAAAAATCTGAAGATTTTATCATGATTTCAAATAAAAAAGCTATTGGAAGATCTTTGTATGAAATTCTTCCAAAATTAAAGGGCTCTGGTACTGATAAAATAATTCTTAAAACTCTTAAAACAAGACAATCTCAAAGCGTCATAACTAAACATCAAATAAAAGATGAAATATCATTTTTTTATATTACCACTCATTCTGTTGGGGAAGGAGTTTCAGTTTTAATCAGAGACATAAATGAAAATATAAAAATGGAAAATCTTCAAAAGTTAGGATCTTTGATACTAGAACGCCTTAATAAATCAGGTGAATTACGAGAATTAATCCGAGATATTATATTACTAATAAAAACTTATACAAAATTTGATGCGGTAGGAATACGTCTTCGTGATGGGGTTGATTATCCTTATTTTATCACCGAGGGTTTTTCATCTAATTTTGTTAAAACTGAAAGTAAATTATGTGCTAAAAACGAATCTGGAAATTTAATACTCGATAAAAAAGGAAATCCGCTCCTTGAATGTATGTGCGGAAATATAATTATGGGAAGAACAGATTCAAAATTACCTTTTTTTACCAAAGGGGGAAGCTTTTGGACAAATAGTACAACCAATCTTCTTGCTACTACTACTGAAAAAGAGCGGCAAACTCATACAAGGAACCGATGTAATTCAGATGGATATGAATCAGTGGCACTTATTCCATTACGATCTGATAAGAAAATAGTTGGCCTTTTACAATTAAATGACAAACGAAAAAACATGTTTTCTTTAGATATTATAAGAATATTAGAAGGTTTTGCTGCAAGTATTGGTACAGCTTTGTCTCGTGATAAAGCAATCAGAGATTTAGAACTTAGTGAACAGAGGTATTATCTTGCTCAACAAGCAGCAAATATTGGAAGTTGGGACTGGGATATTGGAACCGGGAAGTTGATTTGGTCAGAAAAAATAGAGCCATTATTTGGTTTTGAAAGAGGAAAATTTAAAGGAACATATGAAGCTTTTTTAGATTGTGTTCATCCAGACGACCGCGATTTCGTTATTAAATCAGTAGATAATTGTTTAGATCATAAAAAAAGATACGCAATTGAACACCGAATTATTTGGCCAAATGGAAAAATTCGATGGGTTTTAGAACGTGGAGATGTGTTGAGAGATAAAAATAATAAACCAATTAGAATGCTTGGAATTGTTCAAGATATTACTATGAAAAAAGAAATAGAAGAGGAGTTGGAAAAAAGAAAAAATCATCTTGAGAAAATAGTCGAAGAACGTACTAAAGAACTATTAGACATTAATAAAAGATTAAAGGAAGAGATAATTGAGCGTAGAAAAGCAGAAGAATATTCTAATAGAACAAAGCAACATTTAAGAGATGTAATAGATAGCGCATCAGAGTTAATTATATCATTTGATATGAACAATCGGATAACTACTTGGAATAAAACTGCAGAGCTTGTTACAGGTTACAAACAAATAGAAGTATTAAATAGAAGTGTTGGTAAACTGGAAGTTTTTGAAAATCCTGAAAATATTAAAGAATTTATCTACAAAGATTGTTCAAAAAAAATTTCAAAAATAAATGATATAGTTTTAAAAAATAAAGATAATGAAAAACGAATAATTAGAATTTCAGGATCAGAAATTATAGGAATAAATAATGAATGTGTTGGTGCACTGTTTATTGGTAAAGATATAACTAAAGATATAGAACTTCATAAAAAATTATTGGAAGGAAATAGTTATATTATCAAAGATAAGAGTAATAAATCATCAATTGATTTATTGATTGATTTAACATTAGATTATTATCAGGGTCTAATTATTACAAGAGGTAGTCCTTCTTATACAAAAAGAATTATTCCTGAAACAAAAAATGTACAAACTATCTTACTTAGCAGTGAAAACCAAAAAGGATATGCAAATATTTCTGATCTTGAAACCTTGAAAACAACTATTAAAAATTTTATTCAAAAGAATAAAAAAACCGTTATTTTACTTGACGGAATTCATTATCTGATTTCTAGATTTTCTTTTGATGAATTTATCGAAACATTATTTATTGTTAATGATTTTATTGCACAAAATAATTCAATTTTATTTATTAGAATTGATCCTTCAACGGTTGATAAAAATCAAATGGCTGTTTTTGAAAATGAATTACAAAACCTTCCCGAACAAAGATTAGAAGATTTAATTATAGAGGATTATCTATATGACAAATTAAAATATATCAATGAGCAAAATCAAATAAATGCTATTGTTTCATTCAAAAAAATAATGAGAAAATTTAATATATCATATGTTACTGCAGCATCAAGATTAGAATCGCTTGAAAAAAAAGGTTTAATTTACACAAAGAAACAAGGAAAATTGCGAGTTATATTTATAACAGATAAGGGAAAATCTTTATTACAAAAAAGAAAAACTGCTTAATAGAATCAAAAACATTATTAAAACCATTTTAAACCTTAATTTAAATCGTTTTTAAGTTAAGATTATATCCTTCACAATTATTTTTTAGTACAAATTAGTAGGAATAATGATGGAAAAAGAAAAAAAATTGTCATTAAAAAAATATCATAATCAATTTTTTTCTTTGTTATCAGCCAATCGGAAAGGTAAAATAAAAAATAGGAAATTTTTTTATGTATCCCATCTACCTTCCTCCCTCAAAAACCTATTAAATTTATTTTACCTCTCCATTAATCTTTTTTAAAATTGTTTTAAAGTTGTTTTTCAATTATATTTTAGTCATTGTTATATATAACACAAAACACTTCTTTTCAAAATTTGGTGATGTAAAATGAATAAAAAATTTTTGATATATTCTTTTATTACAATGCTATCAATATCAATGGCATCTGTTTCAACAATTATAGGAGAAAAATTAAATCAATCGAATGATTTTGAAATAAAAAATGATATTGAAGTAGAATTACAAACAATTGCAAGCGAATTTAACAGCCCAGTAGTTTTGTCAAATGCAGGAGATACAACTAACCGATTATTTATCGCTGATCAAATTGGAATTATTTATGTTATTGAAAACGATATTTTACTTTCCCAGCCATTCTTAGATATCTCTGAAAAAATTGTTGATCTTAATTCTGTTTACGATGAGAGAGGTTTACTAGGATTAACTTTTCATCCAGATTATGAAAACAACAGAAAATTTTACGTTTACTATAGTTCACCTAAAAAAGGTTTGCTAATAAATCATGAAAGTATATTATCAGAATATACAGCTTCATCAACTAACCCAAATATTGCTAACCCGAATTCAGAAAAAATAATATTAAGAATTGACCAACCTGAAGAAAATCATAACGGTGGACAACTAGAATTTGGGCCAGATGGTTACCTCTACATAGGTTTGGGTGATGGAGGCGGAGCTGGAGATAAGCATGGAAATATTGGAAATGGCCAGAATATAACCACTTTATTAGGTTCAATTTTAAGGATAGATGTTGATAATGGAAATCCTTATTCAATTCCTGCAGATAATCCATTTGTAGGAATTGATGGTTTGGATGAAATTTTTGCCTATGGCTTTAGAAATCCCTGGAAATTTTCTTTTGATAGAGAAACTAATCAACTCTTTGTAGCAGATGTTGGACAAGATCTATGGGAAGAGGTCGATATTGTAATTTCAGGAGGTAACTATGGTTGGAGAATTATGGAAGGTAATCACTTTTACGATGAAAAATTACTGTCTGACTTAGGATTAACACTTGAAGATTTAGAATTTCCCATTAATGAATATAACCATGATATAGGAAAATCAATCACAGGAGGTTATGTATATCGTGTAAATCAAGATTCTGAATTGTATGGTAAATATATTTTCGGAGATTGGAGTAGTCAATATTTGCCTGCAAGTGGAAAATTATTTTATCTCAAAGAAGTAGAACCAGACGTCTGGGAGAGACATAATCTTTTGGTAGATGGAAGCAATAATATAAAGCGATATATTTTATCATTTGGAGAAGATGAACAGGGAAATATCTATGTTCTATCTAAAACAACAATTGGCCCAACTGGTAAAACAGGTGATGTAAGACGTGTTGTTCCAGATAGTAAAAGACCTTCTCAGCCAAAAATTACTGGAATAAAAAATGGGAATATTGGTGTCGAGTATGATTATAACATTGTTAGCATAGATTCTGATGGCGACCAACTTTTTTATTACATTGACTGGGGAGATGGAAGTTTTCAAGATTGGAGTGGCCCTTATTCTTCAGGGCAAGAAATAACATTTAAACATGCATTTAATAAAAAAAGAATTTATGTTATTAAAGCAAAAGCAAAAGATACAAGCACTCTTGAAAGTTCTTGGACTAATTTTATCGTAAGGATGCCCAGAATTACGTATATCGCCAATTTTAAATTATTATTTTATTTCCAAAGAATATTAGATACATTTCACATAATCAATAATATATTTATCAAACAGGATTTTTATAAAGAAGTATATAAAGAAATAATTAAAGGAGGTGAAAATAGAAATGAAATCTAAAGCATTGAAAACAGTAACAACAATGGGTTTATTTCTAGGTGTAATTTTACTTTCTTCCCAAGCATATGCTCATTCACCCCAAGACATGAAACTGGGATATATAACATCTACATCAACTCTTGATGTTACAATTACTCATGAATCACCTTTTCCCAGCGCTCATTATGTATACAAGGTTGATATTGATATTAATGGGGAAGTTTTCCTATCTGAACAATACACAGGTCAACCATCAACAACAACATTTACATATAGTTATATAGTTCAAGCAAATCAAAATGATGAAATAAAAGCAACAGCATTTTGCAATCTTTTTGGATCAATATCTGAAACTCTTCTTGTCCCAAATAAAGATGCGCCTAATGCACCAGATATTAATGGAAATGCCAATGGAAAACCTGGGATTGACTATGATTATTCTTTTGTTACGACAGATCCTAACAATGATGATGTATTTTACTATATTGATTGGGGAGACGGAACAAATACTGGTTGGATAGGTCCCTTTGCATCTGGTGAAGAGATTGTAAAAAGTCATAGTTGGTCATCAAAAAACACATATGTTATTTCAGCTAAAGCAAAAGATACAAATGAAAATGAAGGGCTAACAACAACACTTGATGTAACAATTCCAAGAATTCGAAGCTTACAATCACAATCTATTTTAAGATATGCTCAAAGGCTATTTGAAAAATTTTCAATCTTAATTAAAATACTTTTTTAATCTTTTATTTTTTATATTAATTATTTATAAATATGAATGTTGTTTGTATTAAGTTGTTCTAAAATTGATTTTAATTCGAATTTAAGTTAACACTTTATACTTACATGTTAATAATCAAGATCGAATTAATGGAGGAAAAAAAAAATGAGAAAAAAGATAATAGGAGCAATTGTATGTCTGATGCTATCATTAACAACATTATCTGTTTTAGGAGAAACAAATACAAAAGAGAATTTGATAATATTAGATGAAAATAATCAAAATCTGTTATCTGAAAATGATATTTCAATGAGATTGTATCCAGCTACTCTTTTTTTAGGTGTAAAATTGGATATAGGAAATGAAGGTTCTGAAACAATAAATAATGTGGAGTGGAGTTTTAGATATAAGGCTGCAATTACAGGAACAGGAGTTCTTGTCTCTAGTAGATTACAACAAGGATCAATTAATCAAATAGGTCCTGGAGAAACAAAAACATTAACATTTTCCCCGTTCAATTTTAATGCTAAAAGTCCTGTTGGATTGGGAAATGTTTATATGAATGCATCGGTGAAAATAAATGATGAAATTACAAGAACACAGCAACGTGCATTACTTTTGGGAATTTTTGTTATAATGTTTAGGGATACCTACATGGATATAAAACCAAAAGAGGCTTATGAAAAATGGCAGAATAATATATTCGATTTAATAATTGATGTCGTTGGCTTGAATATTTATTCATTAGGTCATCTTCCAGGAGCAGTAAATTATGTTTGGGCAGATGGAACGCTAAAAAGTAAAATTTCAACATTAGATCCTGATTTGACTTATCTTGTTTATTGTCATACAGATCCACCATCAACTGACAGTGCTCAAGCAATGGTAAATGCAGGATTTGATAACATTTATCGTCTTGAGGGTAATTTTGCAGCATGGAAAACTGCTGGTTATCCTATAGAAATCTAAAACTAATAATCTTTCTTTCTTTTTTTATAAAATTTAGAAATTATATATAAGTATTTTAAACTTAAATTAAAACTAATCTTTAATCATGGTTTTATAAGTAAAAAGATTTCTAATGTTTGGAGGTATATAAAATTGAAAAATTTAGTTGAAACCGCAATTGAGGCAGGTAATTTTAAAACATTAGTAAAAGCTGTTCAGAAAGCTGGACTTATGGAAACATTGAGTAATGAAGGACCTTATACAGTATTTGCACCTACCGATGAAGCCTTTTCAAAATTACCGGCAGGAACACTAGAAAATATTCTTCAAGACAAAGAAAAGCTAACTAATATTCTTACATATCATGTCGTCCCAAACAAAGTATTAGCCAATGATGTAATTAATTTGAAAAATGCAGATACAGTAAATGGAAAGCAGCTATCAATAGATACATCTGAGGGTGTAAAAATAGATAAAGCTAATGTTATTAAAACTGATATCAAGTGTACTAATGGTGTGATTCACGTTATCGATGAGGTGCTGATACCAGATTAAAAAACCTCATTTTATTTTTTATTTGGGTAAAAAAATTATATTATAAAAATTGATGGAATATGATTAATAAAACTTTATTTTCAATTTTTAAAGAAGGTAGCAAAACCTACTTTTACAGTAGTATTTTCTTTCCAACTTATATCAAAAAAGATGTATTTACTCTCTATGGATTTGTTAGAAAAGCAGACAATTTTGTTGATTCGATTCCACAGGATATTAATGGTTTTTATGAGTTTAAAGATAAATATTATAATGCAATAAATGGAAACAAAACAAATGATATTGTTATTGACTCTTTTGTTAATCTCATGAATAAAAAAGATTTTGATACTGAGTGGGTTGATGCTTTTCTTCATTCAATGGAAATGGATATTACAAAATCAGAATATAACGATATGAATGAAACTCTAGAGTACATCCATGGATCTGCAGAGGTAATAGGGCTTATGATGGCCAAAATTATGAATTTGCCTGAAGATTCTTATGAACATGCAAAGTATCTTGGACGATCAATGCAATACATTAATTTTATAAGAGATATAGCAGAAGATATTAATTTAAGACGTATCTATTTTCCAACATCAGATATGAAAAAATTTGGAATAAAAAAAATGGATTACGATTTTATAAAAAACCATAAGCGAAATTTTTCAAATTTTATTAATAAACAGCTTGAATACTACTGCAATTGGCAGCAATTTGCTGAAGAAGGTTATAAATATATTCCAAAAAGATATTTAATTTCTATTAAAACTGCATCAGAGATGTATAACTGGACTGCTGAGCAAATTTATAGTAATCCTCTGATTGTATATAATATGAAAGTTAAACCTCAGATTTCAAAGATAGTTTCGTCAATTATTATGAATATAATTGATCCTTCAAAACCAAAGAGAAAAAATCCATTAATCTGTTTAAATAAAACTCCAGTTCCTGAACCTGATTATTATTAAACTATCCACTATTTGTTATAGGTAAGTAAAAATGCCTGATATATACTCAATAACACTCTATCTATTTGTTATATTAATTACATTTATTTTAATGGAAGGAGTTGCTTGGTTTCTTCACAAATATGTGATGCATGGTTTTGCTTGGTACCTTCATGAAGATCATCACAGATATACAAAGGGTAGGTTTGAAAAAAACGATATTTTTGGTTTATTTTTTGGTCTTCTTTCTTTTTTACTTTTATTTACCGGATATTTAGATGGATGGGACATAAAAATTGCTATAGGAATTGGAGTTATGTTTTATGGTATAGCATACTTTATAGTTCATGATATATTTTTTCATAAGAGAATTAAAATTAAATATCGGCCAAAAAGTACCTATATAAAAAGAATTTTAAATTCTCATGCTGTACATCACCAAAAAAGTTTTGCGCATAATGGAATCAGTTTTGGTTTCTTATATGCAAGTAAAAAATATGCTGTAGAAACTTAATAAATTTTTAAAATTAAGTGGGGGAAAGAAATACGAAAAAGGAAACAATAAAAAATCTAATTGAACTTGGTCGATTTCGTTTTTTATTGGGAGGTTTTCTTTTATATATAATGGGTTGCCTTCTTGCTGTAATTTCAAAAGGCACATTTTCTATTGAACTTTTTATTTTTGGATATGCAATAATGTTTCCAGCACATCTAGGTCTATCTTATAGTAATAATTATTTTGATATTAAGGTAGATAGATTTAACAAACCGATATCAATATCTGGTGGTAGTAAAACTCTTTTAAAACACCCTGAATTAAGGAAAACATGCAAGAATATTGCAATAGCTTTGATGTCAATATCTATTGCCTTATCTATTATTTTTATTTTTATATATTCTTTTTCGTTTTTGTTTTTAGGTTTTATTATTTTTGGAAATTTACTAGGTTGGTTCTATTCAGCACCTCCTTTAAGATTGGCATATAGAGGTTTAGGGGAAATTGCCAATATGATTAATATGGCAATATTAATGCCTGGTATTGGCTATTGGATTATAAAAGGAGGTTTTGATTTATTTTTCTTCGTTTTTGCATTTGCCCTTTTTTTGTACGGATTAGTTTTCATAATAATAGTTGAAACACCTGATATGGAGGGTGACATCAAGGGAAAAAAAATAACTCTTGTTGTAAAAAAAGGGAGAAAAAACACATATTTTATATTATTAACTTGCCTGATTTTTTCTTCTTTTTATTTTTTGGTCTTATCGTTATTTGGTTTATTTAGTGAATATATCAATTTTACTATTGTTTTTACAATTTCTTTAATTCCTATAATTATTGCATTTATTGGTCTATTTTATAAACCATTTACAAAAAAGATTGCTACAAAAGTTGCAACCATGAATCTATATTCCCAAGTATGTTATATATTTATTTTCAATGTTTATTTAATGATTTTGATTGTATTTTATCAATAAATCAGATTATGGAATTTATATGAAACAAAAATTTTCAAAACCAAAAATTGTAATAAGCAAATGCATTGAATTTGATAATTGTAGATATAATTCACAAATTATTAGAAGTAATTTTGTAAGTTCTTTAAAACCATTTGTAAATTTTAAACCCATTTGTCCGGAAGTTGAGATTGGTCTTGGTGTACCACGCGATCCAATTAGAATTATTTTTGAAAAAAATGAAAAAAAGTTAGTTCAGCCTTCAACAAACATTGATATAACAGATAAAATGGATAATTTTAGTAAAACCTTTCTATCAAATTTAAATTTTATTGACGGTTTTATTCTTAAATCAAAATCTCCATCTTGTGGTATTAAAGATGTAAAAATTTATCCGAGTAAAGAAAAATCGGCACCGATTGAGAGGGGAAAAGGCTTTTTTGGAGAAGCAGTTATAAAAAAATTTCCAAATGTTGCATTTGAAGACGAAACAAGATTAAACAATTCAATAATTAAAGATCATTTCTTAAAAAGAGTTTTTGTTTTTGCTAATTTTAAAGAAATTAAATCTAAATTCTCAATTAATAAATTAATTGAATTTCATACAAATAATAAGTTTTTATTAATGTCATATAATCAAAAGCAATTAAAAATTATGGGAAATATTATTGCTTCACATAAAAAAGAATCATTAGATGATATTATTCATGATTATGAAACTCATTTATTCCAAGTATTTTTAAAAGCACCTAGGTGTATATCAAACATAAATGTATTATTACATGCTTTTGGATATTTTTCAAAAGATATTACTTTTAAAGAAAAGAGCCTATTTTTAGATTCTATTAACAAATTTAAAGAAGGACAAGTATCGATTAATGTTCCTATTACAGTTATCAATTCTTGGATTGTTAGATTTGAGGAAGAGTATTTAAAAAATCAAACTTTTTTTAATCCATATCCTCAAGAATTAATGAGTGTTGAATCAATTGATGTTTGCTCTGCTAGGAATTATTGGAAATGAAAATAGGATATCCATGTATAAACAGAACAATTGGATGTAGAGGTAATAAAACATTTCGATTAAAGTCATATTCAGAAGAAAGGTTAGTTAAAACAATAGAAAATAATTTGGATTGTTTAATCAAAATACTAGAATTTAACGTTTTACATAATATTTTATTTTTTCGTATTTCTTCTGATTTAATACCATTTGCCTCACATCCAATATGTAAATTTAAATGGCAAGAATTTTTCAAGGAAAAATTTAAGGAAATAGGTTCATTTATTAAGAATAACAAAATCAGAATTTCCATGCACCCTGATCAATTCATAGTGCTAAATTCTTTTGACAATGCAATCGTTTCACGTTGCATTGCAGAACTTAATTATCATACTCAAGTTTTAGATTTAATGGGTCTTGATAGATCTGCAAAAATACAATTACATATTGGAGGCATTTATAATGATAAATCAAAAAGTATATTGAGATTTATTAAAAATTATCACACACTTAATTCCTCAATAAAATCAAGACTTGTGATTGAAAATGACCACAGATCGTATTGTTTAAAAGACTGTTTATACATACATAAAAAAATAGGTATACCTGTTCTTTTTGATGTATTTCATAGTAGTATTTATAATTGTGGAGAAACAATTATTGATGCGTTTAAACATTTTTCTTTAACATGGAAAAGCCACGATGGACTACCAATGATTGATTATAGTTCACAACAACCAGGAAAAAATCCTGGAGTTCATGCAGAAAAGTTTAACAGACAAGATTTTACTTCTTTTTTAAAACAAACAAAACCATTTGATTTTGATATAATGTTTGAAATAAAAGATAAAGAGAGAAGTGTTTTAAAAGCAATGGAAATAGTTAAATCTGACTCACGATTTATAAAAACCTAGAGGTGAGAAAATTAACAAAAATATTTTAACTAAAATAAAAAATCTTTTAGAATCGCAAAAATATGGTGTGATTGCTACACAAAAAGAAAATATTCCATATACTAATCTTGTTGCTTTTGCTTCCTCAGAAGGATTGGAAAGTATATTTTTTGCTACCAGGAAAGATTCAACAAAATTTTTTAATCTATTAAACAACCCTTGTGTCTCAATACTTATTGATAACAGAAAAAATCTTTCTTCAGATATTAAAAATGCAATAGCTGTTTCTGCTGAAGCAGAAGCCAAAAATATCAAGAAAAATATTGATAAATTTAAAAAGTTACTATCAAAAAAACATCCTGAATTAACCGGATTTATCAATGAACCTGATTGTGAACTTTTTGAATTAGAAATTAAAAATTACGTTTATGTGGATAATTTTGATAATAAACAAATTTTATCAATAAAATAATGGCTTGGTATGTTAAATTTTTCACAAAGGTCGTATACAATTTCTAAATAATAATTCCCTTAGGGCATGTAAATCTATTGTGTATATGAATGCAAATGGATTAAAAAGAAAGTTTAATCCAGATGATTATATTAAAAAAATTATCAAACATTATCTTAAATTAATTTAAAACGTGTTTCAGATATATAATTTTTCTATTTTTTTATATTAAATGAATAAATCTAATTAGCTTTAAATGATTTTTCTAAAAATTTTTCTCGCATATATAAAAATAAAGGAAATCCCAAAGAAGCACCAACAAGAAATGTAGCAAGAATAGATACCCATAAATGTTTAATTTTTAATTTTAAACCTTCATATAATGCAAATATAATAAAAACCAATGCTGTAACAAAAAGATCAAAAGCAAATAATGTACTTACTCTATTTATAAAAAGTTGATCAATAATTAGCTCTATGGAAAAACCATATTCAAATATTATTGGAATTAACTGCGAATATGGAAGAGCTATTCCAAAAATGCATAATATTAGATATAGATATTTTATTTTCATTTGAATCATTCCTTCATTTTTCAATTATTTAATGTGTAGAAGAATTTGCTTTGTTTTATTAATAATTAATTTCTACAGCTATCTCATTTCTCCTTATAAAACCTGGAGCAAAAGGACTATTATATCTCATTAAAATTGGATCGTTTTTTATTTTAATATTATGAGATTTTAGTTCAAAAATTAATTTTTCTTTGTATCTTTCAATTTTATTTTTTGTTGCATAACCGCTAAATCTAAGAACCGCCAAAATTCTCTCAGGTTCAATTTTAATTTTTATCTCTGGATTTAATGGTGTTGGAATAGTATCTTTAGTATAAATCGAAGGCATAACAAAAGCCATGTAATTCTTTTGGGTAATAACAGGGGCAGTCATTTTAATTTTTTCAGATGTAATTACTGGAGCAGTCATATCAATCTTTTTTTGTGTTTTATTATTACCAGATATATAATTAAAGAGTAATCCAAACTCATTATTTTCTTCATTACCTTCTACGACTGCTAAAATAAGTTCAGGATATTTTCGAATTTCAATATCATTGATATTTTTAATTATTTTATATTTAACCTTTTCAACCATATAACTCAATATAATTATTTTAGTATAAATGATTTAACAAAAAAAATTCCAATAAAATAAGAAGTTATATAGTAAATTTCAATTTAAATCTGAATAAAAACAATAAAAAGATATATATTCAATTAATTATAACATAATAATTCCTTAGGAGATTAAGGATTTGATTGATAATTCAAATAAATGGATTTTGCAAATAGCAAATTTTTTAGCAGTAGTTTTAACAATTATAGTAAATTCTCTTGCAAATATTTTACCTATTAATAATAAGCTAACTGGGGAAATATCAGATTCCCTTCCAAATCTTTTTGTTCCTGCAGGTTTAACCTTTAGTATTTGGGGAATTATTTACATTCTCTTAATTTTCTTTGCCGTTTATCAGATAAGAGATTTATTTAAAAAAGAAAAAATAGATATGCCTTTTTTAAAAAAAATTAGCGTTTTATTTATAATTGCAAGTCTTGCAAATATTATATGGATATTTTTATGGCATTACGAGCAAATTGTTCTTTCACTAATAGCAATGATTATTCTGTTTTTTTCATTGCTGTTCATTTATTTAAGGCTAAACATTGGCAAATCAGATGTTTTATTAAAAGAGAAATTATTTGTGCATGTCCCTTTTAGTGTTTATATCGGTTGGATTACTGTTGCAACAATTGCTAATGTTACCGCAGTACTTGTAAAAGTTGGTTGGGATGGCTTTGCATTTAATGAACAAATTTGGACAATAATAGTATTAATCGTTGCATTAGTAATTACAATTTTAATCCTGCGTTCAAGAACGGATTATGCCTATAGTGCTGTCATTATTTGGGCTTTAATTGGAATTTATATAAAAAGAATTTCAGATGACCCCCTATATGGTCCTGAACCTCTAGTTGCAAATACTGCATTAATTGCAATAATTATTATTATAATTGTTGCAGTAGTATCAGCTGTTTTTAAATATCCTAAAAGTAAGGTTCAAACTAAAAAATAAAAATAACTTATACTAAATTTGAGGTTTTTTACGAAGCCAACCTAGATCACTGATATATAGATCCCTTATATCTTTTATATCAAATTTTAGCATAGCAAGTCGTTCAAGGCCAAGTCCCCATGCAAGCACAGGATTTTTTACACCAATGGGCTCAGTTACTTCAGGTCTAAATATACCACTACCACCAAGTTCCATCCATTGTTTGTTCCAAAAAACTTCAACCTCCATGCTTGGCTCGGTATATGGAAAATAACCTGGTCGGAAGCGTATCTTTTCAAAGCCTATTCTTTTGTAAAATTCCTTTAAAATAGCAATTAATTGTCGAAAATTACTACCTTCTTCATGAATGATACCTTCGATTTGATAAAATTCTGGCAGATGAGTTGAATCGATATTTTCCTTTCTAAAAACACGTCCAATAGAAAAAACCTTTGATGGAGGTTTAGGATTGTTATATAAATACCTGATTGTATTAACTGTTGTATGAGTCCTTAGAAGCGCTCGTTCTCCTTCTTTTTTTGAAAATTTATAACCCCATCCAGTTGAAGATGTAATTCCACCATTTTCATGAACTTTAGAAATTATTTCAACAAGATTTTTATCTTTTATTTCAATTTTTGAAGGATTTTTACAGTAAAGAGTATCTTGTAGTTCACGCGCTGGATGATCCTGAGGAATAAAAAGCATATCCATATTCCAAAAACAAGATTCAACAAAATTACCATGTATTTCTTCAAAACCTAGCTCTAAAAATATTTGCTTTATTTTTGATATCAAATCAACTAAGGGATGAGGTTTTCCACCATAAATTGCTGGGGCAAAGGCATTAATATCATAAGGCCGAATGGTTTTATTCTTCCAATCTTCTGATTTAATAATACTGGTTGTAATTTGAGATATCTCTTCTTCTATTTTTATTCCTTTTTGAATAATTTTTTTACCGATATCAGTTAAAATAATTGTACTTGTAATTACGTCTTTTTCTTTAATTACATTTTTTCTAGATAACAAAAGCTTAATTTTTTCTTTATCAAGTTCAATATTTGGTTTTTCTTTTAATTTTTTAAGGATTTTTTCTTCATCAGTTTCAATTGTAACTGCTTTTTTTCCAATATCAGTAATTTCAAAAATTGTGCCTTTATCTTTTTTAATTATGGCCCAATTTTTTTTCTTTAACCAACCAATTGCAACAGGTATATCTGGTTTAGATAAAACATTAGATAGCTCCTTTAAACCTATTTTACCTCTTTTTTCATTTAATAGTTTTAAAGCAATTTTTTCAGGAAAACCCTTTTCTAAAAATTGTCTTCCTTCTTTACCAAGAAAATAAACTGTTTTTATGTGGTCTTCGATTTTTACTAGTTTTTTAGATTGCAACCATGAAGATGCATTCATTACTTCAACTTCTTTGTTGAAATTACCTTTTTTTAGGATTTCTTCGGGTGATGCTTGACCTTTTAGTTTTTGAAGGGTTAAAATTACTTTTTTTTCGTTTTGTGAAAGTTCTTTAATTGTTTTATCTAAATCCATTACGACCAGGAATAAATTAATTATTATTAAAATATCGTTTATATGTATTTAAAAGATAAGTTAAACCTTCTATTGTTGATTAACGATATTCCTAAAGACAGGTATTGTTTTTTATCTAATCCTTAGAAGGTTTATATATCTAAAAGTAATTTGATCTTCTGCAGTTCTATCTTTCTCATCATAAATAATAACTTTCACATTATGTTTTCTTAATGATAGTTTATTTAATCTCCATTGATAGGGCATATCTGTATCTGTAAAAACTAATTTATTATCATAATAAAATTCTACTTTTTCTATTGGTGCGTCACCTGGTTCTACTCCTGCCCTTATAAGAAAATCGTCAATTACTACAGTTCTATCATAATTGAATTTAAAAACGGTTCTATCTTCATAATATAACCTGCCACGTCGAGGAGCAGTAATTTCCATCTGTGGGTAATATACTTTGATATCTGCCATATGCGCCAAAGATGCTACTATTAGTTTTGTAATATCGGTTAAATAACTTATGTTTACCTTATCATAAGTATCTCTTGGAGTATGCCAATGCTGATAATCCTCTGCTGCTGAAAATGCTATTGCTTCATAACCATGTAAAACAAAATCGTAAAAATCACTGGTATAAACTCGTGGTCCCCCAGGTTTAATAATTTTCCTGTATCTAATATTAAAATTAATATCATAATTTCTATTTACAGACTTAATTTCTTCATATATCCATTTTGCATCTACAGTTGAAGACAATTGGATATTATTACCCTGTTTAGCAGTAGTTGCATAACCTAATCCATCTAGATTAAATTCAACAAGAATATCTGGATCATCCTCGTAAATTTCATTTACATATGCCCTGGAGCCGAGTAAACCATTTTCTTCACCTGAAAAGCAAACAAATTTTATTGTTCGATTGAATTCATATTGTGATAATGCGTAAGCAGCAGCCATAACTGCAACTGTACCAGCTCCATCATCTATTGCTCCAGGTGTATCTTTTATTGTATCGTAATGTGCATTAAGAAATAATACTTCATTACTTAATTCACTTTTACCAGGAAGTGTTGCTACAACATTTTTACCTCTGAGAACTTTCCTATAATTAAGAGTCCAAGACTCCCATTCATGATATCTTGTTTCTAATCCCATTTTCTTAAATTGTTTAAATATATAATTTGCTGCTAATTCACAACCAGATGACCCTGTTCTTCTTGGTCCAATTTTTAAGGTTAATTCCTTAAGAAATTCATCAACTAATGATTCATTTACTTTTTCAATGAGCTCAAAAATCGGATCTATATTAGGTTCATTTAACTTATTAACGTCTACTTTTTCTTCAGATGATTCTTGTTTTTTCAAGATTAATGTAAAATTTAGTATTATGCTGATTAATAATAAAAATATGGAAAACAAGGTAAATATTTTTACATAATTTATTTTTAATCCCCCAATAATTTGATATATTATATAATTTTATAAATATATCTATATTTTTACAGGAGCCATAGGTTTAGTAGTTATATCATTATTTATTACACGTATTATTTTTTCCTTAAGTATTACTTTTTTATAGGAAAACAATAATACGTGGTTTCATCGGGCCAGTAGCTTAGCTTGGTTGGAGCACCCGGCTGATAACCGGGAGGTCAAGAGTTCGAATCTCTTCTGGCCCATACTGCACCATTTAATTATTGTATTTGTAATCCTATTTAGTATTTGTTTAGCTAACCGAGAACTTTTTGAATAAACCGAAAAATCCATGCATAAGTTCAACTATACCAAGTCTTACATGGATGGGATGAAGAGTTTACCTGAAGAAATCAGACGA
>CAYFVP010000102.1:0-6077 GCA_964346655.1 uncultured Thermoplasmatales archaeon | reverse complement strand
TTGCTAAGGTAAAAAAATGAGAAAGAATGACCATCCAACAGGAGAGAAATGGGTAAAAGGACTAAACTATTTTTACTGATCTAATAAAGATAAATCTGCGAAGGAAAGAGATTTTGTTTTAACACATTAATAAATTAAAAAAAAGAGTAATAGATAATATTTGATTTCAATAGTAAAGAAGATATTAATTACCCACTAATATCTACAGGATCAGTCCATTCATCTACAATATAATCGCTATCCCAATCCCATCCATAACTAATTTTACCGCCCTCTGGATCTATCGAAACAGTTGAATAATTATATGAAATATTCGTATCTCCTATTATTTAACCAGTGGGAATATCTGGTTTTCATGGTGGAATTTCAACCTTTGTTAATGGAAGCTCACCAAGATAACCATCATAAATAATTGCATGCACATCAGGGTCATCATATTTTTCTTTTGCATAATTAAATGCTTCTTCAGCTGAAACCAATCCATCCTCATTAAAATCTGCATAACCTGTTAATCCTTCTATTAAGTACCAAGTGAATCCTCCATAAGATACCTCATCCTCTCTACAAGCCATTAATACGACCCTCCCACTTTCGCTTAAATCCTCTACAAATTCATGCATCCACTCATTAGCATATATTTTATTATCATCCTTCCTGGTTTTAAAATATGGAGGGTCGTTAAATCCACCAGCATGACAACTGTCTACAATTACACATACTCCTTTTGAGTTTAACAAAGATAATAGTAGGTTAAGAAAATCATCCCTAATATTAGTCCATGGATGCTTAAATCCACGATAACTTGCAAGAACCTCATCCTTTCCATCTTCTTCATCACGAGGCCATATGTCTTTAGAGAGTTGACCACCATGAGTAGCAATATAAACCAATGAAATATCGTCTTTATTCTCCTTTTGATTAAGCCATCGAAAACCTCTGAAAATATTCCAAAATGTTGCATTTTTCTCTTTAATTACTTTGATGTTTTCTTCCTTCCAATGATCAGAGACAAGAAGTTTTTTATGCAGATTTTTAACATCCCATATCATATGTGGTCTATCTTTTTCAGGGTGACCCGCATATATACCTACTGCAATTAAAAGTGCCCAATATTCTGTTTCCTCATTGAATGAACTGGTCTCATCAGATGTAACTCTTGTGTTATTAACGGTTAAACTATTGTGATCTCCTCCTATACCTCCAGGAGACTGAATGACACTCATACCAATAATCAGAAATATAATTCCAAATATTAGGATTTTATTCATAAGAAAAATCCTCCCTTATTTATTCTAATAAATGCTCAGGTATATAAATGCTACTCTCTATCGCTGATTCTTCAAGCTAGGAAGTAATTGGAATTAGATTTTTGGCATCAATCTAAAACCAACTTCATAAAATTGAGGTTCATTAATCCAATCATCTAAACACCGTTGTATAAGCCTTCTGCTTTTCCAGTAATCATCATGTTTCTTTTTGAATCTTTCAAGAAGATTACGCTGATCTTTGTTAGAAATCTTTACTCCTAGAAGATATGAAAGTTCTTCGATAGCTGAATAGCTTATAATTCTGTCTGGCTTCTCTTTAAAAAACGCTTCTATTGTTTGTTCTTCTCTTCCTTGTAGATAAAAAAATGAGAAAGAATAAAGATTCAACAGGTTAGAATCCAGGAAAAGACTTCAACAATTTTATTGTCGATTATTAACATATATTGAGAATGAAAATTACTTCTGATTATTTTAAATTTTTTTCATTACGAATTTCAAACAAGGACAGGGATCACAACATATAGGTGTACCAAATTTAAACGGGTGTCCCTCTAATACTTCATATCCCTCTTTTTCTACATGAACCAAAAGTAATGGAGTCCAACTATAGCCTCCAATACCTGTATTGCCATATTCATTTGTTTTGTCTCTCTTAATAGCAGTGATAAAAAATATATTTTCTTTGGTAACAGGGGATATTAATTTACTATAATATATCCAAGGGATGACCAATTTGAAATATTGCCAAAAATATACTGTAACATTAGGTAGATTTCTATATTGTGGATCTTCTGGATCTCCATATTCTTCCTTTACATTAACATCTAAATAGGTAGCGCCCCATAGTGGTTCTTGTTCTTTTTGATTATTTTCAATAATCGATGATGTTTGAATAGCAAATGATGATACAACAGTAGAAGATAATAATAATAGTAATATTGATATGCTAATAATTTCAATCAATATTTTGTTTTTTTGTTTTTTCATTTATTACCACCAGTTTTTTGAGGACTATTAAATTGCTAAAATAAAATTTTCAGTTAATATTCCTCTAGGATATGTCATACCCAACCATTCACCATCGTTAAAGCGATGAATAAAGGGTCTAGGATGATCTTTTGTAGCTAGGATGCAAATTACATCAATAGCATTAAAGGTATAAAATAAACAATATCCATGACCAAATTCTTCAAGGTTAGTAATTTTTCCAAAAGAAAAGACAACATAGATAAAATTATATCCTGCGTTAGCCCTATTTATATCATCCTTTGTATTGAGTTCTAAACTTTGAAACTGTGCATTAATAGAAGGTAAAGTAACAATTGCCAGAATTACAATAAATAGTAATGCTTTCAACTTCATATATATCCTCTCTAATCGTGTTACCGTGTAACACATAAACATGATTTATTATTTAAAGGTTTTCATTAACTGCAGTGGTGAATTGGCGGGTGTCGGGTGGTGACTAACTCGGGTGGTGAAAGTGAGAAGGTTATGCGTGGTATGCAAAGTAATGATACCGCAAAGGTTTTGATGGATGGTTTCAGATACTATTATAATATCTTGAGACCTCATATTGGCATCGATAATAATACTCCTGCGATAGTGGCGGGTTTGGATTTGGAACTTGGTAGAAATAAGATAAGAAACTTGATTAAACAAAGTGCAGGATTATCCTGCTAATCTTCATTATTTTTTTTAAATATCTTTATGAGTGTTAGAGCACCTGTAAGATATATAACTATTGTTGATAAATCATAAACAAATACCATTTCACTTATTAAATTAGAAATCCCTATAACTAAAAATGCTATACTAAAGAAGATATAATTTTTATCATATTTATAAAGGGTAAAACTAAAAATACAGAATTAAATGGTTATTGCAATTTTGTCTAATGGTAAATCTGTAAATGGAGTTATTATCGCACATGTTCCCAAAATAATAACTCCAATAATTATACCTATTAAAATTAAATTGACTTTTTTCATCCCATCAAAATGATAAAAACATCAATACTATTTAAAACCACCCTCACATTCAACACCCCTTGTTCAACAGTGTTTTTTTACCACCCGACACCCGCAGATTCATCAGAGCAAGTTTTTGCACCCAAAGTCGAAATTATTAGGAGAATGAACCATTATATAAAATTATAGCATATAATATCACGGTTCTTATTCATGAAATGATTCAACTAAATGGAACTTCTGAGTTATTATTTTTTAATGGTTTACAAAAGGAGGTATTATCATCAGATACTTTTTAAATTATTATTTGTTATTAGAAAGGGAAAGGAGATCGGATGCAATATAAATTATCACCATCAAATTTGAACCTTCTAGAAGAATGTCCTCGGTGTTTTTGGCTACACATGGTTATGAAAATCAAAAGACCTCCTTCTCCAATGCCGTCATTACCAATAAAGGTAGATAGCATCATAAAGCATTATTTCAATAAATATCGGGAGATAGGTCTATTACCACCAATTATAGAGGGAAAGGTTATAGGAAGGTTAGCTGTCGGTATGCCTAAGACACTTAAAATTGAAATGGACAATGGAATAATATTATGGGGCCGACCAGATGAATACATAAAATTAGAAGAAGGAAATATTGTGACACTTGATCATAAAACTAAATCAAAGGAACCAAATGATGTTCATCCTTCTTATCAGCTACAGTTAGATGTTTATTCTTTTTTATTAAGAGCAATGGGATATGATACTATCGATATAGCATACCTTGCTTATTATTATCCAGATGAATGTGAATTGCATGAAGGTATGCCATTTAATTGTACAGTTATAGAAGTTAAAACAAATCTTTCAAGAATAAATAAGTTAATTGATAAAGCGTATAATATTTTGAATGAAGAATTGCCAGAGTCTCATGAGACTTGTGAATATTGTAAATGGAATCAAGAGCTAAATAAATTTTAATATTAGATTGGTAAATTTTGAACATTAAGTATTTATTAAAAAGTTTTATATAATCTAAGATACATAATAAAATGGGGAGGAAATATAATATGCATAAAAATAGTATAATATCGAAAGGATTTTCATTCTTGATTGTCATTTTTTTAATTGGTTTAGCAAGTGCATCAAGTATAAATATCAATATCAAGAATTTTTCTACTATTGATGAAACAGAATATTGGGCGCTATTAGTAGCCGTAGGTATATACGCAGATCATCCTGATCAAAACCGCCCAAGCATGCTAATAGAAGTTGATAATCTGCATGATATGCTTCTTATCTCAGAACATTGGAATGAAAATCATATAAAGGTTATTAAAGGTGAAAGTGGCACCGTTCTCAATATGGTTAATGGTCTTCGTTGGTTAGATCGTGTGGAGGACAAAGATGATTTCTCATTGGTTTATATTACCACGCATGGTTTTCCGCTTTCTTTTGATATTCCACCGTTTGATGAAGACGATAGACGTGATGAGGCCCTGGTGAGTTATTGGGGATTTAAATATCCTTGGAGAATAATTTGGGATGATCTACTTAATCTATTGTTATCATTATTGGAATCAAAAGGTGTATGTGTTGTCATTGATAGTTGTTATAGTGGTGGTTTTAATGATCCACCCTATTTTAAAAGCCGAAGGAATGATATTAGAATGAAGGCTGTTAAGTGGATGCAGGAGTTTGCAGAAGATATTAGTGGTAGAGGTAGAGTTGTTTTAATGGCTTGTCGAGAGGATGAGCTTTCTTATGGTTCAAAATTTACAAAAATATTAATCGAAGGTTTAAGAGGATATGCAGATACTAATAAAGATGGGATAGTTTCAGCAGAAGAAGCATATCAATACGCAAAGGATAATATAGATAGTTCCAAAATGCATCCAACTATTTATGATGGATTTATAGGTGAACTACCATTAACAGATGTTGAGCTACCTCCCTCTAAACCAGAAACTCCCACAGGTCAGGATTTAGGAGATACTTATACCTTCTATAATTATTCCACAGTTTCGATTGATCCTGAGGGTGGTAAGATTAGTTATGGTTGGGATTGGGATAGCGATTATATTGTAGATGAATGGACTGATCCTGTAGATTCTAATAACACGGTGAATACTACACATTCATGGACAGATGAGGGTACCTATAATATTAGGGTGAAAGCAAAAGATGAACGTGGTCTCATAAGTGGTTGGTCAAAGCATATTGTTGTTATTATGTGCTCTGATAATATTCCTGATCAGCGACAGACAATAATAGAAACAGGTGTAATGTCTCGTGATTATTGGAGTGCTCAGAGTTTTATACCTTCATTAAATTTATTGTCAAAGGTTGAGCTTGAAATATGCTCTTTTGGAACGGGTAATCCACAGCCTCTTTGTCTCTATATACGAGACAGTTTATCTGGTGATAATCTTGCTGAATCTTCACGGCTTATTCCTTATGTAGAAAATTATGAAACTGCTTGGTTTACATTTGAATTTGAGGATTTGGATATAGTCCCTGGTAATACTTATTATATTGTATGTAGGGCACCAGGTAATTGGTTTTATAAATGGAGATGGACGGATCGTGATTCATATCCTTTTGGAAAAGTATTTTATTCTGAGGACGGAAATGAGTGGCATTCTTGGATTGCTGATTTTTGTTTTGTTACATGGGGTAAAATCTAATCTTTGATGTTTATATTATTTAAATCTAACTACTCTGATGGTAGACAGTGTCAACTTAAGAAAATAATATTTTAATTGAGCAATCCATCCACTATTAGAACAAACAGGAGTGGATGGGATTTGCTCAATCAAATAATAGAATTGTTAGAGGATAGAAAAATC
>CAYFVP010000101.1:0-6648 GCA_964346655.1 uncultured Thermoplasmatales archaeon | reverse complement strand
TTTTCGTTTATGATGATTCTTCACCATATCATGAAAGCATTCAAATTAACAAGAGTATTAATTTAATCGGAGAAGATAGAAACACAACAATCATAGATGCTAATGGAAACAGTCATAATATTCTTATAAAATCAGATGTAGTAAGTATCCATGAGTTTACTTTACAAAACCCTAATTTGTATGGTATTGATGATATTGGTTTTGGATTTTGCACTTTTTCAGACAATATCATCATTAATACCTTTGGAGGTATACGAATTTGGAGGTCATGTAATAACACATTAAAAGGTAACACTTTTTTTAATTACGAATTATTTGGAATAGATTTATGGTCAAGTGACAATAATACGATTTCTGGTAATTATTTTGGAAATCTGTCAGGTAGAAATTTTAATTGGGGTATTAGCATGAGTAAATCAAAAGGGAACAACATTACATATAATAACTTTAAAGCAAACATGATAGGAATCGGTCTTGATCAATCATCAGATAATCTTATTTTAAATAATATTATCAGTTTTAACAAGGAAACAGGGATGTGGATTGGTGAAAGTTCAAACAATACTATTATTGGGAATATTATAAGTAACTGTGGAGATTATGGAATATTTATTAGAACAGTGGATTCCAAGAATAATATTATCTTTCATAACAACTTCGAATATAACCAGGTGAATGCAAATGACATAGGTAATAATACCTGGGATGATGGTTATCCTTCAGGTGGCAACTACTGGGGTGACTATACAGGAGAAGATGTTGATGGCGATGGTATTGGTGACACACCGTATCCTATTCCTGGTGGTGATAATGTGGATAATTTCCCATTAATGGAACTATGGGAAAATCATCCACCAGAAACCCCAGAAATCGAAGGTAAAAGAAGGTTTAAGGAAGGAGAAGGAGGGATATATCCATATACAATCTATTCTACAGACATTAATGGTGACGATATTTGTTACTTAATTAATTGGGGTGATGGAACTCAAGAGTGGACTGACTATTATGCATCAAAAGAAGAGATAACAATAAATGTAACTATACCTTTAGAAAAGGGGACTTATGTTATATTTAAAATAAAAGCTAAAGACATCTTTGGTGCAGTAAGTGATTGGGCAACATTGGAAGTAACTATTCCAAGAAACAGAGCAACTCATACTTCCTGTTGGTTGAGATTTATTAATATGTTTCCAATACTGAAGAAATTGTTAGATTTAAAAAAATAAGAGTAATTTAAGTATTTTCTTTAAAATGAAAATCTCTTTATAGTTAACAACTTTTATCTGGGTTAAAATATTAGTTGAAAAGTATGCTAGATGATTTAAAATCAATATCTGAAATAGATAAATCAGATATATTAACAAAAATTGCTAGTTTTCCTGAGCAAATTAAAGAAGCAAAAGAAATAATTAATCAAACACCTCTTAAAAAATTTTATAAAATTGATGATATTATAATTAGCGGAATGGGAGCATCTTCAATTTCAGGAGAGATTATTGAAAATTTACTAAGAGATAGAATTGACATTCCAATTTTTATAAACCGACGATATGACCTTCCAAAATGGGCTCATAAAAATACACTACTAATTTCACAAAGTTATTCAGGAAATACAGAAGAAACACTCAGTTCATTTAAACATGGATTTCAAAAGAGATGTAAAATAATAGGAATATCTTCTGGAGGTAAACTAGAAGAATTCTGTAAAAATCGTGAAATTCCCTTTATCAAAATACCACAAAATTACCCACCAAGAACAGCTACTGGTTATATTCTTTTTTCATCCATTCTTGCTTTAAAAAAAATAGGAATTCTAAAAGGCAATTATGATTCTGAAATAGAAGAATCGATATCAATTACTGAAGAATTGAAAAAACATTCTTTAAAAGAAATAAAAGAAGAGGAAAATTATGCAAAACAACTTGCAAATAAAATTTTTAATTCAATTCCTCAAGTTTATGGTTTTAATGAATATGCACCTATTGCAAAAAGATGGTGCACACAATTCAATGAAAATAGTAAATTGATATGTAAATATGATGAAGTATCAGAGTGTAATCATAATGATATTGTTGGATGGTCTGCAAACCTTGAAACATCAAAACAATTTTCTTGTATCTTATTCAGAGATCATGATACCGAATCAATATTTATGTCAAATCGCCTAAATTTTATGAAAAAGTTATTTACTGAGGTTGCAAAAAATGTTATTGAAGTAAATGTAAAAGGAAAAAAACGACTTTCAAAGATGATGTATGCCATGTTACTAGGAGATTTTGTAAGTTTTTATCTGGCAATATTAAGAAAAGTTGATCCGACACCAATAAGCGCTATTTCAGAGTTAAAAGATGAACTTTCAAAAATATAGAATTTAGAACTAAAAGTAAATTTAAATATTTACAATGTATTCAACTGCTTGTAAAAATTATATTATATCTGATGGGTTGCATGAGAATGGGATAATTCATGATAGAGAATTTTTCAAAATTATTACACGAAAGTAAAAATGAAAAAAATAATTATCAAACAAAAGATGGCAGATATCAGACTCTTTTTGAACAGGTAAATGCTGCTGCTTTTTTAATTACACTTAAAGGAGAAATACGTGAGGCCAATCAAAAATCTTGTGAACTTTTAGATTATTCCTGGGAAGATCTAACAAATAAAAATTTAAAGGATCTTTTACTATCAACATATGATTGGGAAAATTTAATTGATGAAATATCTGCAAAGGGTGGACTAAATTTTGAATCTGAGGTTGTCAAAAAAGGTAACATTCATGTTCCAGTAAATATTAGTATATCTTTATTTACAATGGACCGTAAACCAGTAATGCTTATTCTGATTTGGGATATAACAGATAGAAAAAAAGCAGAAGAAAAATTAAAAGCATCAGAAGAAAAATATCTGGGACTTTTTGAAAGTACCACAGATGGAATGCTTGTTTTAGATGCCAGAGGTGAAATTCTAGATGTAAACAGTAGAACTCTTGAACTTTTTAGACTAAAAAAAGAGGAAATGATAGGTAATAATTTTTTAAGTATGGGTTTATTGACTCCTAAAGCATTATCAATTGTAGTAAAACAATTTCAAGAATTACTTTCCAATAAAAAATCTACAACATATGAATCAGAGATTAAAGATAAAGATGAAAAAGAGTTATATGTTGAATTAAGTTCATTTTTCTTAATTAAAAAAGATAATGAACTTGACAATTTTGTTCTTGTGATTAGAGATATCACTGAAAGACGACAAACGGAAATTAAGCTAGCAAGAGAGCATGAGCTTTTACATACTCTTTTAGATGGTGTTCCTGACTCAATATATTTTAAAGATACAGAAAATAGGTTTATTTTGGTAAATAAAGCAAAAGCAGCTCATTCAAATGCTACACCTGAAGAAATGATTGGAAAAACAGATTTTGACTTTTTACCACCTGACCAAGCAAGGAAAAAATTTGAAGATGATGAAGAGGTAATTAATACTGGAAAATTCATAATTAATAAGATAGAAAAGGTAACAAATAAAGATGGAACTGAGGGCTGGGTATCTGTAACTAAAATTCCACATTTTGATGCAGAAGGTAATATTATTGGAACTATGGGAATAACAAGAGATATTACGGAATGGAAAAAATTAGAAGTACATTATAAAAATGAGAACCATTAACATAATTTATTTGCTTTCAATAAAAAATATTTTTATATTATAATTGAATTTTTTTATCAATCCTTGACATGTTAATCACATGTCAATTTGGTAAATCCCAGATATTTTATAAAGTTTTATATATAAGAAACTATCTTTATTAATTTATAAATATAAAAATTCATTGACAACTTAATTATATAGGTATCAAATCCAAAAAAATTGATTTATAGACAAACCGATAAATGTTAGGTGATTTTAATGCAAAATAGAAAAGGAATATTTTTTTTTATATTTTTTAAAAAAATTTCAGGTCCATTAATAGTTACTTTTATTATTTTGGCTAATTTATTGGTATCTAGTCTAGTATTGGCTATACCATCAGAATCCCAATCAAAACAAAACATATTTTTGTCTTTAAATAATATCATATCTCCTTATATAATAGCTGAAAATCATGAAAAAGGAAACACTTTTATTTTAAGTAATTTAAGAGAAACTTTAGATATACAATGGAGTGTTACCTTGGATTTTAATGAGCCTGGAAATCAATACACTTATGCTATTTTTGGTGAAGCACCTGATGCATCTGATGGTAATGATAGTTATGATGTACCAATATCTCCACCACCAATTCCACCATATATTAATGCGTGGTTTGATACAGGTTTAACTCCCCCTTATGATAAACTTTTGGCAGATTATCGCTTTTATCCTGATACTTACAAGCAATGGGATTTATCTATACAATGGGTTCCTTCAGATTATGTATCACCAACTGATATTACTATTTCATGGAATACAAATGATGTTGATGATAGTGAATATAATAGTGTTGTCTTATATGATGATGAGAATAATCCCCTAAAGGATATGCTTTCTCAAAGCAGCTACACTTATTCTTCCCCTGCTTTAGCACCACAGACTTTTTACATTATATGTCAAGTTAATGCCCCTCCTGTAATTATTGATGAGAATCCATCTAATGGAGCTACAGATGTGTCCATTGATCTATCACAGTTAAGTGTCACTATTGAGGATCCTGAGGGCGATATCTTTAATTGGAACATTATAACCTCCCCTGATATTGGTAGTGCTAGTGGATCTGGTGAGAATAATGGTACCAAATCGTGTAGTGTTTCTGGTTTAAGTTATAGTACGACTTATTCTTGGACTGTTACTGCTACAGATCCGACTGGCAGTGGAGAAACAACACAAAAGGCTTTTACATTTACAACTGAAGACGAACCAAATTATCCTCCAGAATTTTCTAATGAGAATCCAATGGATGGAGCTATAGGCGTATCTGTAGGTCTTGTTGAATTAAGTGTGTATATAGATGATTTTGAGGATGATAGCTTTGATTGGAGTATTATAACTTCTCCTGATATTGGTAGTAATAATGGTTATGGTGAATATGATGGAACAAAAACATGTAGTATTTCTGGTCTTAATTATGATACAACTTATACTTGGACTGTTACTGCTACAGATCCGACTGGTAGTGGAGAAACAACACAGGAGGTTTATACTTTTACAACAGAAGATGATAACAATCCACCAAATACACCAAGTAAACCAACTGGTCCAATTGATTTAATGGTTGGTGAGATTGGAGAATTTTGTACATCTACAACAGATCCTGACGGAGATCAAGTCCAATATCGGTTTGATTGGGATGATGGTACATATAGTGATTGGACAGGTCTTGTTTCTTCAGGAACAACTGTTTGCTTGACTTATTCTTGGGGTTTAGCTGGTGAGTATGGGGTAAGGGCTCAGGCTCGTGATGAAAACGGTGGATATAGTGATTGGTCAAATCCTTTATATGTAGAAGTAGTTGGTGAAAATGATCCACCTGATATGCCTGTTACACCAACTGGTCCTATAGAATTAAAGGTTGGTGAAGAGGGAACATATACCACCAATGCAGCAGATCCTAATGATGATATGGTTCAGTATCGTTTTGATTGGGATGATGGAACTATTAGCGATTGGACAGAACTTGTAAATTCTGGTCAACCAGCATCTCAATTTCATACTTGGGCTGAAACTGGAATATATGTGGTTAAAGCACAGGCTCGTGATGAAAATAATGCCATGAGTGAATGGTCAGAATCTTTAATAGTTGAAGTGATTCCTGGTGAAAATCAACCTCCAAATACACCAATTATTGATGGCCCAACTACTGGAACGCCCGGTGTTAAATATACCTATACTGCATCTGCAACTGATCCTGAAGGGGATAAGATAAGTTACTTTTGGGATTGGGATGATGGTAGTTACACTGGTTGGCTTGGACCATTTAACTCAGGAGAATCATGTGAGACATACCATTCATGGTGGAGTAAATCTTATATTCTTAAGGTGAAAGCAAAAGATACAAATGGTTTAGAAAGTAATTGGGGAGAACTAAAAGTCACCATTCCTCGTATCAATTTCTATACAAATTTATTATTTCAAAGGTTATTTGGATATTTTCCAAACCTATTATTTATTTTTAGATTTCTATTTTAACGATTTTGGCGTTAAATTAATCCCATCCTTATTTTCTTTTTTTTATTTGAGTTATTGATATTTTTCAAATATTATAGAGATAGCAACAACGATAGGGACTAAGACAATATATTTTTTTATATTAGTAAAAAATAAGAGTAATTAGAGAGAGATTTTAATCTTAATTTATTAATAAAAAAGCGCGGGGAGGGAGATTTTAACCTTGATATGTTAACACATTATTTAATTTGTTGGAATAAGTTGGGGGCGAGAACAGGTATTAGGGGTTCGGTTCCCATACAATTAATAAATGCTCCCGCCGGGAAAGGAACACAAATTTACTAGTAAATTTTAAAGTACAGCCCCGCCGAGGCCTATGATTTGCCTCTTGGAGTAATTCCAGTCGAAACAATTCACGAAAATGGTTGTTTCGGATTTTTTTGTTCAACTCATTAAAACGTATCTTTTTTCTTTTCTTTTTTGTAACATTATTAGAATAAAAAA
>CAYFVP010000100.1:0-3636 GCA_964346655.1 uncultured Thermoplasmatales archaeon | reverse complement strand
GGATATGGTTTCTTTTATTTATTATGAAATTTATGGAAAAGGCTTAATCCATGAACATTGAAAAATAAATGCAAGAATTGTGAAAGACATCTCTATAGTAACTAAAGGAGCTACCATCAATAAAATTATATTATAAATTATTGGATAATCCTGATATATATCCAATAAAAAAACTAGGTAACCAGCATATCCATCAATAAAGTATACAATCTTTTCTAAATTATCACAAATAATAGGAAATCTATCATTAGTTAATTCCTCAAACATTTCATTTAGAGTTGAAATCTCATTAGATAACTTCTCACTTATCTCCTTTAATTCGGGATTATATTTAGACAACACCAACAACAACTTTGTATATACTTCTAATCTGTTTAACTGCCTCTCCAATATAACAAGATGTCTACTATCAATCTCTTTACAATTACAATCCTCTTTATTATTAGATTCATGATTTCTATCTCTTCCTCTAATCCAAAGATAACTCCAATCACTCTCAGCTTCATATGGATGGTCTTTTGCTTTCGCACGAATATATTGAGCGCTCTTATCATGGTAAGTATGTGCTGCATATATACTGTCACCAGATTTATAAGGTCCATACCATCCTTCTACTGTCCCATCACCCCAATCAATAAGATATGATATATTGTCTCCGTTTGGGTCAATAGAAGTAAAAGAGTATTCATACTTAATTTCTGGTGTTGGGTCTTTTTCACCTATTATAATTGGCGGCGTAGGTGGAATATTTGAAGGGCCTGTATATTTCCATACACCACCAGTAAATTCATCCTCATTGATACCGCCAACCCAACCCATTACTCGTCCTGGATTTACCCAAGTTGAAGCACCTGTATAACCTAATAGGACTTCTTCTGGTACATCTGTCCATATTGACCATGAATGACCGCCATCAAAGCTCCTGCTAAATCCCCGTGCTGCAGGAACAATTGCATTTACACCAGAACTAATATACATATTAGCTGTATTTGGAACATAGTCAAAATCAGCAGCAAAACAAGTACCTTCATAATCAATTAAATCCCAGGTTTCTCCGCCATCTGAGGTTTCTGCTAAAAATGCCCATTTAAAATTCTTATCTATAGCTATGCCATTATTTTCATCTTTGAATTGGATATCAACATATGAACCAGCATCAAATGGAACTTCAAATGCCTCCCAGGAGTATCCTCTATCTTTTGATCTAAAGACACGTAAAGGATATGCATTTGCAGTACCCCACCAGACAGTATCCCCAACAACATCATAATATCCAACAATACCATACTCTCCAGGTAAAGGAGTAGGTATATTTTCTTGAGGGACTCTTTCCCAGTTATTACCGCCATCTGTTGTAGTATACATTTCAAAATATCCATCAACAGGGTCGCCTTGACACCATCCAATATTTTCATCCCAGAAATAAACAATATTTGGGAATGCTCCATCTCCACTAAATGCTGCGGTATCTTGATGAACCCAGGTTTCTCCACCATCACTTGTAGCCCATATACCCTGAGGATTACCTGAATGTATTGGAACCCATGCATGGTTCTCATCAACAGCACAAATCATAGAAATGTCACCATCTTCAGGTGCTCCAATAATTTCATTTGCTTCCCACAATTCACCACCGTTTTCTGTTTTGGTGAACTCACAAATAGGTTCGTTTACACCAGATGCATCATATGCTACTGCCCAAACAATATGTTCATCTACAGCATAGATATCATGTAATCCTCTTGGTTCTGAAAAACCTGTAGCTTGTTCTTCCCAACCATACTGATAAATCTGTGTTGCATACCTTTTTAATAATGATAATCCTACAGGTTTTTCATATATCTCTTCAGATGCAATAATTAGATTTTCATTTTCAGAAGCAGATGTTCTATCCTCTACAGCAAAAGCAGGATGAATACCCACACCTATAAATAATACAATTATCCCTATTGCAAGGATTTTACCAGTATGGTTTTTACTCATATTACCTCCTCCGCTAACAATATTCAAATCTAAATGGAAGTATTTAAATGTTATAGATATGATAATTCCTATATTATAAAATCAAACAACCTCTGCAGTATTGGAAACATATCAATAAAACTCATAAACAATGAAACGTAAGATTAGGGTATTGTTTATTCAGAACCCACATTGAAAATTCTTGTTTGTTAAGAATGTCCACCAAAGGTATATAATATAGCTCTTATGTTAAAAGAGCCCGCTATAAAATTTAATTGAAATAGTTCATTATTCAACTTAATTATTTCTTGTTCTTCAGGCAATAATTTAAAACTTATAATATAAATAAATGGCGGAAGATTTTTAACAAACATGCCACATGGCTCATAATCAATATCACCTTTTTCCCATTTCCGTGATACACATGTTTCACCAGTAATGACTGGTTCCGCTGAAAATAAGCGCCGAACTTGACCTTCTATAATAAGATCAC
Source organism: uncultured Thermoplasmatales archaeon (assembly GCA_964346655.1). Lineage (GTDB taxonomy): Archaea > Thermoplasmatota > E2 > DHVEG-1 > DHVEG-1 > CAYFVP01. The sequence continues at coordinate 1,181 of CAYFVP010000100.1, read as the reverse complement.
CATCATATGTACTCAATCTACACTGGATTACAGGTGAAAAAAATAAACATAAACGTCCATAAATAGGTACATATTCATAATAAGAATAGATACTAAGTATTGCGAGGTCAGGTGGTAAACCTTTCTCATTATCTATGTTGGCATGAATAGATGGAATAAATGTTACACCAATAAATAGAATTATAATTATAACTGCCTGGGTTTTATACAACAAGACAGGGATTTTATCCATGTGTTTTTGTCCTCCTCCAATAATTTAAATCAGATAAAGGGTATATAAAACTTTTAGATGGGATTAATCCTAAATTCTAAGTGTGCCTTGCATGACCCTCTGCTAGGTGGTGAGAGACCACCCTCTTCAATTATCCTATTCAGAAGAGTAGTCGAAGAGACCCTAAAGGTCTGGCATCCTATAAAGGATGGCAAGCTTATAATTGTGAGGTTATAAGTGAAGGAAGCTGCAGACAAAAACACAGGCCAAAACCAGAATATTGTGAACCTAGATGTAGCATAATACTATCGATGACCTACTTTAGAATTAGGGAAATCCGATGCAGCATACAGATAAAATAGGAAGATGAAGTATGTTGGATGTATGGTGTATCAGGGTTGGCATGTGATGAAAGTAGATGGTCTTACCAAGGGAGGTCTCATACAATTCCTATATAACGGGGTAAGGAACGGTATAACCATAATTTGATGGGAAAGCTAATTACTGATATTGTATGAGAAGTCAGCTGACTCATAGTAGCAATGAAGCCAAGCCTATGACCTGCTACTTAACCAGGTTAGAGGGTAAAACTTGGCTGAGGTGAAGGAGTCTGGTTCGTAAGAACTAAACACTTGCAAATCGTAGATTAGCAACAAAACCTTTTGTTGCTTGGAAACGCAAACCATGGGAACGGTTTGTAGATTTGTAGGCTTTAGTCAGTGAGGGAGACAAAAACCCCACTCCCTGCAATTGGGGAAATTACGGAGAAGGCCGTATACGGGAAATCTGTACGTGCGGTCTATGAGAGCAGGGAGAGCTGGTAACAGCTCAACTTGACTCTATAGGGGATGTGGTTTCTTTTATGTTATTAAAATGTTAATATTAAGATAATGAAGGAAACTTACATCCTATACTTTCCCATATTTTAAATAATATTTCTGCTAATACAATAAATGGATAAGCTCTAAAA
>CAYFVP010000099.1:0-4933 GCA_964346655.1 uncultured Thermoplasmatales archaeon | reverse complement strand
TCAAAACATTTTGAAATACCCCATGGCCAACCCTTTTTTTTATATTCACTTTGAATGTCTCTTGCGGTGATATCCAAACAAAGACAATAACCTAAAACATAATCTAAAGCATCATTTTTAGAAATATTCTTACATTTTTTACCCATAACAATCCCAAGCTCTACTTCATGATGGAGACAGTTTGACATTTTTGGTTTTACAATTGTCTCACCATTAAAAATCACAGAACTTGCAGGTTTCAAAAATAAAAGTGGATTTTCAGGTAATTCAGATTTCATTTCTTCTGCATGTTTTTTATATGTTCGTGCAAGGCATACTATTTTTCCAATATTAATATCTCGCATTATTTTATCCTTGAAAATATATTGAATCATAATCGTTGCATAAAATCATCTAATTTAAATTTTACACCTAACTTATGTTTTAATAAAATATAGAATTTTTTGTAATACTGGATATCCTCCTAGATATTTAAAAAGGTTGATAATAAAGGTTACTTTGTTATTATATTAATATAGTTGCTAATATAACCAGCAAAAAAACATCCAAATTGAAAGTAAAGCTTTAAACAAAGGAGTAAGTAGTTTGAATATACCTCCATAATTATTTATTAGATTTTGCAAATATGTAATAAGATTTCCTACAACATCACAAAAATCTTCCCAAAAATTATCTGAATTAAGAATATCTAATATATTTTGACAATTATTAGTAATTTCAGATTTATAAGGATTCCCTAACAGAATTAAATGAACATAGACCTTTAGACTATTTACCAACCTTTCTAATTTAATTAAATCTTTAATACAAACTTTTTCACAAGAACAATCCTTGTTTCTTTTTATTGGTATATCTATTGTACCTGTTGGTCCACATAAACCGCATGTATCTTTAGCTAGTGCTGATACTATATAATCTCCTTGTTTATAAGTATGATTTACTATTAACTCTTGACCAGAAGGATAAAAGCCGGTCCATAATTTGCATGTTCCATCGCCCCAATCAATGCAATAGCAAATATTATCATCATCAGGATCTGTTGCTTTGAATCTAAACTCATGTGTACCTGGTGGAAAATTTGCTGGATTCTTTAAATTTACTTTAATCGACCTTGATTGGACACTCTTTGGGCCTGTTATAATTGGTGCATTTGGTGGATGATTAGATAGGTTAAGTATGAAATCATAAGTTGTATTCTCAACAATTGGCAGTAACACACATTCTGTCGTGTAACATTCTTTTGAGCAAGAAGCATTTTTCAAACAATAGCATATTGGGATATTTGTAACATGATAATAACCCTCATCATCACTATAGTCTTCCTCATAAGTATCATGGAAGCTTACACGCACTCTTGCTCCCGAAATAGGATTCATTAAAGTATCTTTGATATAACCTGATAAACTCCCGTTATTAGGATCTGTTACTGAGATGACAATACCAGAGTTATAAGTACTGACTCCTGGAATTTCCCTCCCAATTATACTTGGTATAATAGTTACCCCTATAAACAAAACAAGAACACCGAATGCAAGGATTTTACTTATATGATTTTTCCTCATTTTACCTCCTCCAAATTTGCATATTCACATCTAATTAGAAATATATAAACTTTTATCACATTTTTTATTCAAATCCCCTAAATTATCGATTTATATTTTAGGAAAATTATTATGGAAATAATCAATATTAACAAATATATAATCCCATAGACCTAAAGATTCATTAATATATGTTTAATATCGGGGTGGGAGTTTAATGAAGTTTATCCCAAATTCCAAATTGAAAAATGAAATGCTAAAAGAGATTGAACTAAATGATATTGATGAATTATTTTCAGATATTCCTTCAAAAATTATAATTTCAAAATTAAATCTACAACAAGGATTATCTCAACAAGAAACTGAAAATAAATTAAGAAAAATAGCTGAAAAAAATAAATCATATCACGATTTTTTAAATTTTGTTGGAGGAGGTATTAAACCACATTATATACCTGCTGCAGTAAAGTCAATTATTTCAAGAGCTGAATTTTTTACATCCTACACACCATATCAATCTGAGGCAAGTCAAGGATTTCTTCAAGCAATGTTTGAATATCAAAGCATGATAGCAGAAATTACTGGGATGGATATAGCAAATTGTTCATTGTATGATGATGTAACCGCTCTTTCAGAGGCTGCATTGATGTGTTCTAGATTAAATGGTAAAAAAACTTTTGTTATACCTAATAATATCTCCTGGGAAAAAAAAAGTGTTTTGAGAAATTATGCTCAAGGTCCAGGTATTAAGATTAGAGAAATACCATATGACGATAAATCAGGTAAAATAAACCTTTCTGAACTTAAAAAATCAATGGATGATAAGGTTTCTGGCTTATATATAGAAAATCCAAATTTTTTTGGTATTTTTGAGGATGATGTATCTGAGATAAATAAAATAGTAAAAAATAATAATTCACTATTGGTAGTAGGTGTTGATCCAATTTCTCTTGGAATAATTAAAAACCCTGCAGAATATGGTGCAGACATTGTAATTGGCGAAGGTCGATCATTGGGAAATAATATGGATTTTGGTGGATCAACATTAGGTATTTTTGCCTGTAAAAAGGATTTTTTACGGCAGATGCCTGGTCGAATTATTGGTCTAACAAAGGATATTAAGGGGAAAAGAGCATTTTGCATGACTCTTCAAACAAGAGAACAACACATACGTAGGGGGCGGGCTACTAGTAATATTTGTACCAATGAGGGTTTAAATGCTCTTGCAGCAACAGTTTATTTATCATTGCTTGGAAGTACTGGGTTTGAAGAATTATCAAAAATTAATCTTAAAAAGGCAGAAAAACTTTCTAAAAGGATTGAATCTTTGAATGGTTTTGAGTTAAGATTCAATGGGTCTTTTTTCAATGAATTTGTTGTTAAATCTTTTAAAGATCCATATACAATAAATAGGCGTTTATTGCAAAAAAAGATTTTTGGCGGCCTCCCTCTTAAAAATTTTTATCCAGAACTAGCAAATTGTATGATTTTTGGTGTAACTGAAATCCACGCAGATGATGAAATAGATAAACTTGTAGATACCCTAGGAGAGGTTGCTTATGTATAGATCAGCAATTTTTGATGAGCCTCTACTTAATGAGCTCTCGATTGTAGAAATTAAAAAAATCACACCATTAAAAAATATTCCAAATTCTTTACAAAGGAAAGAAAATATCATGATTCCAACACTTGATGAGACTCAGATAGTACGTCATTTTCATCGTTTATCACAGATGAATTATGGAATTGATTCTGGGATGTACCCTCTTGGCTCTTGTACTATGAAATATAATCCAAAAATCTGTGAGGAAATTGCTTCATGGGATAAATTTTCTAAAACACATCCCTGTCAGGATATTTCAACTGTTCAGGGTAATTTACAGATTATGTTTGAACTTGAACGTATGTTATGTGAAATAACAGCCATGGATTATTTTAGTCTTCAGCCAGCAGCAGGAGCTCATGGCGAATTTTTGGGAATGCTTCTTACTAGAGCTTATCACGAGTATAATAATGATGAAAAAAGAGATGAGATAATTCTTCCTGATACTGCCCATGGAACAAACCCTGCAAGTGCTACTATGGCTGGTTATAAACTAATTGAAATTCCTTCAAATAAAGATGGAACCGTTGATTTAGAAAAACTTGATAATACACTTTCTGAAAAAACTGCATGTTTTATGCTTACTAATCCTAATACTTTGGGTATTTTTGAGTCTGATATTTTAGAGATTTCAAAAAAGGTTCACAAGGCTGGTGCTTTACTTTATTATGATGGTGCAAACATTAATGCTATTATGGGAAAGGCAAGACCTGGAGATATGGGCTTTGACATAGTTCATTTAAATTTACATAAAACTTTTGCCACTCCTCATGGAGGTGGAGGTCCAGGTAGTGGACCAGTTGGTGTAAAAATAAAACTTGAAAAGTTCTTACCAATTCCTAGAATTGGAAAAACAAAAGAGGGTATCTATGTTTTTGATTATGATGCACCTGATTCTATTGGTAAAATCAAGGGTTTTTATGGCAATTTTTCAGTTCTTCTAAAAGCCTATATCTATATTTTAATGATGGGTAGTGATGGTCTTAAAGAGGCATCTGAGATAGCGGTTCTTAATGCTAATTATTTAAAGAAAAAAATTCTTGATTCTAAAAGCTATGATATGCCTTTTAAAAATATTAGAAAACATGAATTTGTATTGAGTTGTAATAGATTAAAAGAAGAAAAAGGAATTAAGGCAATGGATGTAGCAAAAAGACTCCTTGATTGGGGGTTGCATCCTCCAACTGTTTATTTTCCTTTGATTGTAAAAGAGCCTTTGATGATTGAGCCAACTGAAACAGAATCAAAAAAAGATTTAGATAGTTATATTGAAACATTAATTAAAATTGCTTCTGAAGAACCTAGTTTTGTTAAAGGTGCACCAAATAACACACCTGTCAAAAGAGTTGATGAAGTAGGTGCAACAAAAAATCTAGTACTTACCTGGAAGATGATTTAATCTGCCTCTTCTGTTTTTTCCATTAAGGATATTATTAATCCTATTACTCCTGGAACAACTAAAACAATAGTAATTGAATATATTCCAATATCAACCCAGACATCAGGAGAGATATCTTGGTATCTAAGACCCCAAAATATATAAAAGGCAATTCCAGCAATCAGCATTAGTAAGGATAAAACTGTGAAGAAACTAAAATTTTTTAAGCTAATATTCAGCCATTTTTGTTTTGTTTCCATTTTTTTCTCCTCTTTTTCTTCTCAATGGGGGTACTGGGATTTGAACCCAGATCGGCGGGTCTCTTCTTAGGTCATCGCTCCAGTTATTCATCATAGATCAGATGACCCTCTTTTAATCATTCCTAACTGGAGCCCACAATGATGCCGGGTT
>CAYFVP010000098.1:0-18514 GCA_964346655.1 uncultured Thermoplasmatales archaeon | reverse complement strand
GATTTTTCTATCCTCTAACAATTCTATTATTTGATTGAGCAAATCCCATCCACTCCTGTTTGTTCTAATAGTGGATGGATTGCTCAATTAAAATATTATTTTCTTAAGTTGACACTGTCGATTTCTAATAGTAAATTTCAAAAACCAATAGAATATAATAATAACTTCCAATCTCGTAGTAAAAAGAGAATTACAGATTATTTAACTTTTTTCATTTTCAAAGAAAACTTTTATATATATCATATATACTGATATATACATGGGATAATATGGTACAAGCTGTTATAAACATTAAAGAACGAGCAAATCGTGTCCTTAACATTGTAAAAGCAAAATATGGGTTTAAGGATAAATCTCAAGCAATTGAACATGTTATTGAACAATATGAATCAGCTTTTTTAGAACCAGAACTAAGACCTGAATACATTGAAAAATTAGAAAAAATCAGAAAAGGAAAATATACCAGATTTAAATCTGTCGAAGAACTAAGAAAAAAAACCAGTTAAAAGGTATATAATCTATAATTTTGATGTAAGTGAACATCTACAAAAGATACTCAATAAACTGTCAAAGAAAGATAAGGATTTATACAATCAGATTTTGAAAAAAATTGATGAAATTATACATTCAGAAAATGTTGAACAATACAAAAATCTACGTTATAATATGAAACATTCGAAACGAGTTCATATTGGACATTTTGTACTTGTATTTCAATGCAGAAAAGAAGAAAATCTTATCTTATTTGATGATTTTGATCATCATGATAAAATATACAAATAAAAAAATCTTAGTTAAAACGGATTCTTATTTATACAATATCAAATTGGTATAACAAAGATAACTCTCATTTGCTTCATTTTATCACATAAACATTTTATCATAAAATAAGGGTAAGAATTATTAATGATTTTTAATAGTAAGCTTCAAAAACTATTAGTGTATTTAAGACCCGCTCTACAGGGGCGGGTAACAAAGTGGTTACCTTACACATTTTTCTGAGATTTTCGTTGAGAATATCGTCGAGAATTTCGTCGAAAATTTAAAAGTTTTTTTTCTAAAATCTTTTTTATTTCCTTAAATCGAATTTTTAATCATTTTTAATTTGTTCTTAATTTGTTTTTAAATTATGTATAAATATCTAGATATTAATTAAAAATCGGTATAAACATGAAAGAAAAAATAATTTCTACATTAATAATTATGCTATTGATAGCAACTGCAACTGTAGCTTCTGGAACAATAAATATAAAAAAAACTTCATTTACAGGGCAAAAAACCTTTTTGAATACAATAAAAGTTGATAATGAAGGTGATGGTGATTACACAACCATCCAAAATGCAATAAATAATGCTCAAATAGAAGATATAATAGAAGTTTATAGTGGAACATATTTTGAACATGTAAATATCAATAAAACTCTTACACTATTGGGTAAAGATACGGAACTTGGGAGTGGAAGTGATACAGGAATACCTATTATCGATGGAAGTAATACCTTAGATGTTGTCGAAGTGAAAGCAAATGCTGTAACAATTAATAAATTTGTAATTAGAAATAGTGGGATTGATGAATCAGCAATTGATTTACAGAATTCTGATAACAGCAATATTTTTGGTAATACTCTCATAAATAGCGATGATGGAATTAAAATTAAAGATTCCAGTAATAACAACAACATTTATAGAAATATAATAAAGAATAATGATAACGGAATTGATATCAGAGATTCAAACAACAATCAAATCTATGAAAATAATATTGAAAATAATAATGATGGAATCGATATTAGAGTTACAAGTACAAATAATCACATATTTCATAATAATTTCATTAACAATAATGCAAGTGCTATTGATGAATCATCCAATATTTGGGATGACGGATATCCATCAGGGGGAAATTACTGGGATGATTACACAGGCTCAGATGGCAATGGTGATGGAATAGGAGATACTCCTTATAATATAGCTGGAGGTGGTAATAAAGACAATTATCCATTGATGGATCCCTGGCAATATGAGAATATAGCACCAAATATCCCTGACATATCAGGTCCAACAATTGGAAAAGGTGGAATAGAATTAAATTATACTTTTATTTCAATAGATCCAGATAACGATCAGATATTTTATTTTATCGACTGGGGAGATGGTGAAAAAGAAGAATGGATAGGTCCATATGCCTCGGGAGAAGAGATAACATTTGGACATATATGGTCAGAAAAAGGGATATTTGAAATCAAAGCTAAAGCAAAAGATATAAATGATGCTGAAAGTGAATGGTCAGATTCGTATATAATAACAATAAGTTTTGCACCATATAAACCACAAAGACCATGGAAACAAGAGGAAAGTTTAACCTTTTGCACAACAACTACTGATCCTAATGGAGATCAACTAAGCTATTGGTGGGATTGGGGAGATGGAAGCCCTAGTGGTTGGATAGGACCATATAATTCTGGTGATACTGCATGTTCATCTCATAGTTGGGCTGAAAGTGGAACATATATAATAAAGGTTAAAGCTAAAGATATTAATGATTTCGAAAGTCCATGGTCAGATACATTAAAAGTCACAATACCACGTACAAAAACAACTTATAATTATCCAATTTTAGATTTGTTTTCTCGTTTCACTAGCTTATATTCAAATATTATAATACTGTTACAAAGAATGGGAGGTTAAAGAATATGAAAATAAGATTATTTATAATTATAAGCTTTTTTATTTTAATTGGATTATCAATAAATGTAAATGAAATATTTACATCAGCTCACTCACCACAAGATATGTTGTTAAATTATGATTATGTAAATCAAGAATTATCTGCAACTTTTACTCATGTAGTAGTAAATACAAACACACATTTTATTACTAGAGTTGAGATTTCTAAAAATGGAGAATTGCATTCAACCCATAATTATACATCTCAACCAACAAACTCTCAATATACTTACATATTTGAAATTGAAGCAGAAGATGGAGATGTCTTAACGGTAAAAGCTATTTGTAGCCTTTTTGGTTCTTTAACGAAATCATTAACAGTAAATGAGAGTCAGCAAGCAACTGGTGAAATTGAAATTGGCGAAGTTTCAAGTGGTATTTTTTCTATATATGCTGAGATAAAAAACATTGCCGAGGAAGAAGCAGAAAATATTAATTGGGAGATATCTGCAGTTGGTGGAATATTTGGTTTACTAAATCAAAAACGTGTAGGAAGAATTGATAAGATACCAGCTGGTGGTTCAATAACAGTTCGTTCTGGTTTTATATTTGCTCTTGGAGATGTGTTAATAACTGTTAAAGCTGGATCAAGAGAAGATTTTGAGGTTGAAAAAAATATAAAGGGAACTGGTCGAATATTTGGAGTCAATATTAAATCCGATCTTAAAGTAAATTTTGAGTCTATTGCAGAAGGTTTTAATTCTCCAGTGGATCTTACATATCCAAAGGATGGGACTGATAGATTATTTATTGTTGATCAAGTTGGATTGATACACGTTATAAAAAATGGAATATTACAATCTGAACCATTTTTAAATGTAAGCGATAAAATGGTTAATTTAAGGGAGAATTTTGATGAACGAGGGCTTCTTGGACTAGTGTTTCATCCTGATTATGAGAACAATGGTAGATTTTTTGTTTACTATAGTGCACCTGCAGAAGATGAAAATTATAACCATACTTCAATAATTGCTGAATATCATGTTTCCAGTGAAAATGAAAATATTGCTGATCCTAATTCTAAAAAAATAATACTTAAGGTGAATCAACCTGAGTTTAATCATAATGGCGGTCAGCTATTGTTTGGTCCAGATGGATATCTTTTCATTGCGTTAGGTGATGGTGGTGGCGCTGATGATGTTCATGGTGAAATCGGTAATGGTCAAAATAAGTCGAATCTTCTAGGATCTATTTTACGTATTGATGTTGACAGTAGTTCACCATATTCAATTCCCCCTGATAATCCCTTTGTTGGTGAGGATGGAAGGGATGAGATATATGCATATGGATTTCGAAATCCCTGGCGATTTTCGTATGATGAAGAATCAAATAGGTTCTATGTTGCTGATGTTGGTCAGAATAAGTTCGAGGAATTGAATATTATGGAAAAAAGAAAAAATTATGGATGGCGTATCATGGAAGGATTCCATGAGTTTGATCCTGAACTGTCAGATGAATTGGGTATAGATATTGAAGATTTAGCAAATCCAATTGTTGAATATAGTCATGGTATTGGGCGTTCAATTGTGGGAGGTTACGTTTATCATGGTAATATAAATCCTGTTCTAAAGGATAAATATATTTTTGGTGATTGGAGCGATGGTTTTTTTCCACCTAAACCTCGTCTGTTTTATCTTGAGGAAACAGAGAAATTTGGATTCATAAGATATGAGTTTAAAATGGATGATGTATCTATCCCATACCTCCTTGGTTTTGGCCAGGATAAAGAGGGAGAGGTTTATGTTCTTACATCAGAAACGCTTGGACCTACTGGAACAACGGGCGAAGTCAGTCGTATTCGGGTTAGTTGAATAATTTGTAAAAATTATATTATGGATGTGAAAAATATGATAAAAGGTAAAAATTTAATTATAATAATAATGCTAGTAATTGCACCCTTTTTAGCAATGCAAGTGTCTGCTCATACTCCAGAGGATATGCAGCTTGAATATGATTTTGGCGAGCAGAATTTGAATGTTACAATTACTCATAATACAGGTGATCCAAATACTCATTATATTGAACAAGTGGATATCAAAAAAAATGATGTTCTTTATTTGTCTGAACAATATTCCAGTCAACCTACAACATCAACCTTTACATATAATTATACTGTTGAAACGGAGGATGGAGATGTTTTAAAAGTTACTGCAATTTGCAGTATATCTGGTTCAATAACAAGAACTCTGACTGTTGTTGGAGAAAATCAAACACCAGGGGCACCAGTTATTGATGGTCCAGTTATTGGTGAACCTGGAACTGAGTATGATTTTACATTTAATACCATTGATCCAGATGGTGATGATGTTAAATATATTGTTGATTGGGGTGATGGTAATTCTGATACGTCTGGATTTAATCCTTCAGGTACTGATGTAGTTCTTAATCATACTTGGAATTCTGGAGGTATATATACTATTACTGCTAAGGCACAAGATGTAAATGGTTTAGAGGGACTCGAAAATACGCATGAAATAGATCTAGGAAATCAAGCACCAGAAGCCCTAGAAATATCAGGTAAAACAAATGGAGATACTGGAAAAGAGTATTATTACACATTCAATGCCGTTGATCCAGATGGGGATGATGTTAAATATATCGTTGATTGGGGTGATGGTAATTCTGATACTACAGGATTGAATCCTTCAGGGACAGATGTGGTTTTGAGCCACACATGGAATTCGGGAGGGACATTTACTATTAAGGCTAATGCACAAGATATAAATGGTTTAGATGGACCTGAAAATACACTTAAAGTAACTATGCCTAGAAACCGAATAATCTATAGTTCTTTATGGTTTAGATTTATTGATATGTTTCCGATACTGCAGAGATTGCTTCAATTTATAAAATAAAAAAGCTATTCTATTTTTATAATTTAACAAAGAATTACAAAAATATCTAGGTTTTGTCTTAATTTATCACACAAACATTTTATCATAAAATAAGGGTAAGAATAATTGATGATTTTTAATAGTAAGCTTCAAAAACTATTAGTGTATTTAAGACCCGCTCTACAGGGGCGGGTAACAAAGTGGTTATGTGGCGGACTGCAGATCCGCATACGGGGGTTCAAATCCCTCCCCGCCCTCTTTTTATTTTTCGTATTTTTCCTTGTAATTATGATTTCAGGAACGTCTTCTTCAAAAATTATAATTAATGAAATTATGTATGATCCAGTCTTAAATGATAATTATTATGAGTGGATTGAATTATTTAATCCAACTAATTATTCAATAAATATTTCTGGTTGGTCCATAACTGACAACTCTGCAGAGGACTTTTTAGAAGGAGATTTTAATAATGGCAATGGTTCTACAATTATTCCTTCAAAAGGGTATGCCATTATTGCTGATCACGAGACAAAAATCTATGAGAATTTTTCAATTCCAAATCAAACAATAAAACTTTTTGTTGATGACTCAAGCATAGGTAACGGTTTAGGAAATAGTGGGGATAAAATCATTTTAAAAAATGAAACAGGAATGATTATTGATGCCGTCGAATGGATTGAAGACTTTTCAGATGTTCCAGGACTTCCTACTAATGAAGTATTAGAAGGAAACTCTCTTTCGAGGTATATTAATATTGATACTAATAATTCATCTGTAGATTTTTTTGAGAGCAAATCTCCAACACCAGGTTGTATTAATAAAATACTAAAAGAACAAAGTTTAGACATCGAATTATATCCAAAATATATTCCTAAAATTTACAATAATTCAGAATATAGTCTTGCTTTTGGGATTAAATTAAATTTAACAAATTATCTACCCAATGAAACCTACCAAATAAAATCATATATTGTTGGAAATTTTACAAGTAATTACCCTGCAAGTCAGACTTGGGATGGAAGCTCTTGGAAATATTCTTATTACTATACAGATATTGCCCAAACAAATCAATTTGGGAACTGGTCAGACTGGCAATATATACGTTTTAAAAAAGAGTACAATGAATATAATAAGAATATAAAAGAAAATAAGAATGCATATCTAATAGTGAAAGCAAAAAATGAAAAAAATTTAATTGAAACCGTAAAAGAAATAAATCTTCTTGACTTGGACGAATCAAATAAAAACGGAACAACTGGTGGTTGTGCAATAGGAATAATAAAATCAAATAACACTTTTTTAGAAAGAAAAACAGCAGTTATTGAAAACAATTCAGGAATAATTACTGGAATTTATCTAACTGAAAATAATAACATTGATGAAGGCCTTATAACAAAATCAGGATATTATAAAATTGCCTCATCTGTTGGTACAAATTATACTCTTAAATTTTTAGATGATAATGAAAACTTAATACATAAAATAGATAATTTGACAATAAAACCTGGGATATACGAAGTTAAAATATTTTGTGAAAATACAAGTTTCAAACTACGAAAAAATGAAACACTTAATGTGTCCATTCAAATAAAAAATACTGGGGATTTTTTTGACATATACGATTTAAAAATCGTTCAAATATCTCAGAATCTGCATGCATGTTTAAATCAAAAAAATATAGGTATCAATCCAAGTAAATCAAAATTTGTTAATCTAAATATTAAACCAAATAGATATATTGAATCCATTGATGGTTATGTAATTATCTCAGCTACTTCAAATATTGATCTTGGAGTTTCTTATGAAATCAAGATAAAATTTGAAATCCTTATACCAGATTTAACTATTAGAAATATAAAATTTTACAATGAGAAAAATTCAGAAACTTGCAGATTTGGAGAAGGTGAAATTGTTAGAATTAAGGCCTTTTTCAAAAACCAAGGAAATATTAATGCAACAAATGTGAACGTAACTTTTTATTGTGATTTAATAGATGAATCTCATATTATTGGTAGCAAAAATTACCCGTCAATAGGGAAATATCAAAAATATCCATCTATTTTATGGGATACAAAAAACATTGCTTTCCGAAACCATACAATTTTTGTAATCGCAGATATAGAAAAAAAGATCGATGAACTTAGCAAAGAAAATAACGAACTTTCAATTGAAATAGAAATATTTAATTCGAATCCAAATAAAATCGGTAGAGATATTCTAATAACACAAGTATATTATTATTCCCACCCAAGTCTTCATAATGAATTTGTAAAAATCCATAATCCTTCAAAAGAAAATTATAATATTTCTGGCTGGTACATAACAAATAATCCTTTAAATTCTAAATTAAAACAGATAAAAATCGTTTTTCCTAAAGGAACAATTATTCCTGCAAACGAAAGTATAGTTTTAACAGAAAATGCAAGATCTTATATGCGTGAAACAGGTCAAATACCCGATTTTGAGTATAATTATGATTCAATAGAAAATATTGGCCAAATGCAATCAAAAACTGTAAAATTTAGCAATTTAGGAGGAGTTATTGCTTTAAAAGATTCTTTCAACCACACTATCGATGTTTTAGTATATGGTGAGACCGATTATACGGGTGAAGGTTGGTTTAAAGTCCCTATTAATGGAAGCAGGGAAGGTGTAATACTTAAAAGAAACATAGATAAATCAGGTCGCTTTATTGACACAAATTCATCAAAGGATTGGATAAATAATAGGATTTTTAGAATTGGTCAATCAAGTTTTCCATATGAAAGATTAAATGTTTTTGGAGAGATTCAAACATTTGTTTCCCCGGACTGTAGTTATGAAGCAATTGTTAATGAACTAAAAAGAGCTAATGAATCAATTTTTCTCAATATTTATGAGTTTACAAATTCCTTTTTGTGTGATGAAATTATTTTTGCATTAATTAGAAATGTATCAGTTAATATTTTTCTTGAAGGATCACCCATTGGAGGTATCAGCAAAGAACAAAGATTTATTCTTAATAGAATCACAAATTATGGAGGAAATATTAGATTCATTGTTAATGATAAAGAAAAAAATGTTTATTCAAGATATCGATTTAATCATGCAAAGTATATTGTAATTGATAATAAAACAACCATTATTGAAAGCTGCAATTGGGTAGATAACGGAATTCCAAGAAATCCTACTTATGGAAATAGAGAGTGGGGAGTAATTATTCGAAATGATACAATTTCTAGATTTTTTTCAAATGTTTTCCAAGATGATTTTAATTACAAGCGTTGTGATAGTTACTCATTTTATGATATGAAACTTAAGGTTTCATCTGACCTTGACATAAATCAATATAGTTTCAAAGGAAATTATAAACCTAAATTTGAATCAAAAAAGTTCTTTGGTAATTTTACAATTATACCAGTTCTTTCACCTGATACAAGTTATGAAGGTATCGGAAATTTAATAGGCTCAGCAAAAGAAAGTATTCTTATTGAGCAGCTTTATATCTATAAAAACTGGTCTGAAGAAATAAATCCATTTGTATTATCCTTAGTAAATAAATCAAATTCTGGAGTTGATATTAAGGTAATTTTAAATTTTAATCCAGCTTTTACTGATACAAATGAAAATTGTCAAATAACAAAGAAATTTTTAGAGGAAAACGGAATCAAAGTAAAATTTATTTACTCAAATTGGTCAATTTTTTCAAATATTCACAATAAAGGAATGGTTGTTGATAATAGATCAGTTCTTATTTCTAGTATCAATTGGAATGAAAATTCTGTTACACAAAATCGAGAGGCAGGAATTATAATTGAAAGTTCGGATGTTGCAAATTATTATGCCCAAGTTTTTTATTATGATTGGAATCTAAATGCTCCAAAAATTAGCAATATCAAAGAGCAAGAATCTTTTATTAATAATAAAAACACTATTTATATAGTAATTCTATTTACCCTGACTTTTGCTCTTATTGCTCGAGATTGGAGAAACAGAAAATGGACATAGTTTTAATACCACAACATTGGGCATCAATTTTTTGTATAGGTGTTATGATAGGAGCACTGGTAATATCTTATGTAAAAAAAATTTTGGTAACATATGCCTTGATTGTTGCAAATATTATAATTTTTATTTTTACATTAATTTATACTTATGAAATAATCTATGGATGTGATGGATTTGCTGGTGAATATAATTGTCTTGGAGGTTTAGGTTTTAGATCGATTTATTTAACTCCTGAATACTTACCACAGATTTATACAGGTTTTACCTCAATGTTTATTCATGGAGGTTTTGCACACATTTTTGGAAATATGTTTATTTTTCTTTTCATTGGAATGGCATTTGAACAGAGAATTGGTTGGAATAAATTCTTAATTATTTATCTTATCACAGGTATTTGTGGAACGCTAACCCATGCATTTTTAAATCTTGAGGCACCTGGAAACATAATTCCTTTAATAGGTGCATCTGGTGCAATTTTTGGAATTATGGGCGCATTTGCCTATTCCTATCCACGAGATGAAATTGTTATGCCGATTCCAATCGGTATTATGTTTATTACAAGAATAAAGGTGATGTATGCAGTAATTATTTTTGCAATTTTAGAAACAGTAATTGTCTGGTATGAATCTTATTCAGGTTTATTTTCTGAAACTGCTCATTTTGCCCATCTAGGTGGTCTTGTTTCAGGTTTTATTATTGCTGCAATTATTTTAAAACGTAAACCAACAGGAGAAAGTACCTCTTTTCAAACTGTCTATTATGATTCAGGCATTCCACAAAGACCTAGCAGGTTAAATTATTCAAATTTAAAAAAATATGCAACAACACTGGAACTTAAAGACATGTTAAAAAGAATTGAAAATGAAACTGTTCCACAAGTTAGAGATGTTTGGCTGGAGCATTTTTTAGAAAAAACGATATGTCCAAAATGTAAAAAACCTTTAAATCATTTTGATGGAAAAATATGGTGCGAATACTGCGGTTTTAAGGATAATTACTAATTTTTAAAATGAAAATGCTATACTCCTTTTAATTCACCAAAAAAAATAAGACTTGATATAATGTACCCTGCTATTGCACCACCACAAAGTAGTGGAAGCCCTGCTTGAGGTTTTCCTTTTATAACATATCCCATAAGTATTGTAAAGCCGATAAGTGTTCCAATAATTACAGATGCAGATATTATCAGTCCATCTTCAATATTATTAAAGGCTGAAGTTACAAGTATTCCGGGCATTACAACATCTCCGAGACCAATAAAAAAGGCTTCTCGCTCCTGATCCCCTTTTATCTTTTCCTTTAGGCTTTTTGTCTCTTTAATAAGTGAATACTTTCTAATTTTTGGAATAACTAGAAGAATAGGTAATTTTAAATCCATTACAGTATCTGCAAGATCAATCATATGCTTTGTTTTGTAAACAGAGATTGCATCATAAACTGCTAGAATAAAAAGAAGTATTATTACAAGCAAAATTCCAAGTGACATACCAAATATTGCAATGGCTCCTGCTCCAACAATGATTCCTGACATATCAATTACATACCATTCAGGGAATTTATATAAAATATAAATTAAAATTATTGCAAGGACAACTGCTAATACTCCAGCTACAGGTATAATAAAATAATAATTTTTTCCAATAGGAATATT
The DNA here is from genome assembly GCA_964346655.1 of uncultured Thermoplasmatales archaeon. Lineage (GTDB taxonomy): Archaea > Thermoplasmatota > E2 > DHVEG-1 > DHVEG-1 > CAYFVP01. Next base: position 7,315 of record CAYFVP010000098.1, on the reverse strand, counting down.
TGTTGAAAAAGATGTAGGAATTACAAGTGATAACAATGGATAAAAAAGATATGCAGAAGTATATCCAATTGCTCCAAGTATTAACAGTTGTATTAATTTCTTTTTCCAGTATTTTGCTATTAATAAAATTATTACTGTAAATATAATCAATATTACAAAAATAACAACAATATTTATAGGATTGTTTGGATCTTCAAAAGCTGGTTGCACACCTGCTTTTACAAAGGGCGCTGTTACGAGTAATGCCAAACTATGAACTAATATAAATAAAACACCCATGAAAATAATTGGTAAAATCTCCTTTTTGTAACTAGATTTTCTCTTAGTCATTTGGAACAACTAATAATAAATTTACTATTTATAGAGTTTGATTTTATATTTTAAAGATTAGTTGATAACCAAAGAATGTGTACCACATAAATATGGAGTAAATAACTAACATAAATAATCCTTTTAGGCGCGTTATTTGCTTACCAGTAAAAAATATGGGAATCATTATCAAAGAAATAGCAAGTAGAATCCCTAAATGGGCAATTGATTCTGGTAGATTTGCATTAAGTGGAATAAAAATGGCAGCAACACCTAGGATCAATAAGATATTAAAAACATTTGAACCTAAAACATTACCAACTGCAATATCAGATTCACCTTTGTATGCAGCCATTGATGAAACTACCAATTCAGGTAGAGATGTTCCAACAGCAACAATTGAAATTGCAATAATAAATTGTGGTACTCCAAAAAAATCTGCAATAATAATTGCTGATTCAATTAGAAGCCATGCACCTGCAACAACACCAATGATTCCTATGAAAATAAATAGAATGTGTTTTACTGTATTACTATTATTATATTTTATTGAATTATCTCTTTCTTTTTTTGCACAAAGAATAAAGAAATAAACAAATAAAACAAAAAATATTAAAAACAAAATTCCTCCAATAATATGATGTTCATCCAAGAGTCCGAAAAATGATATTAATAACAAAACAAATGTTGCACCTAACATAATTGGTGCTTCTCGACGAATTATTCCTTTTTTAACTTTTATTGGACGAATAACTGTAGCAACACCAAGGACAAGCAATAAATTTGCGACACACGAACCAATGATGTTTCCCAAAGAAATTGCTGAATTTTTCTGATATGCTGCCCCAACAGATATTGCAAACTCTGGAGCTGATGTTCCAAATCCTACAAGTAAAACAGAAATAATTAATGCTGAAACACCAAGTTGAGCTGCAGTTTTTGAAGTTCCTTCACAGAGGACATCTGAACCCTTCCAAAGAAATATTACTCCAACAATAAATGCAACTATTGCAAGTGCAATTGATATCATGGCAGGCGGGTAATCAAAATAGTTATTTAAATAACTAAGGAAGGCAAATATTTTCATCTAGTTTCTAAATATAATAAGACTAATCGGGGCTTTGACTTAGAAGTTCTTCTTCATAAAAAATATTTTAATATTCTCTGCAGTATTGGAAACATATTAATGAATGCGAATAAAAGAGTTATTCAGTTTATACACCTTCACTGTATAAGAATCGTATTTTATAAAAATCATTCTGATATTTTATACATTGTGTATCATTATTATCAAGAAAATCTCTTATTTTATTTAATTCTTCATAAGAAATATCTATTGTTATATTAGTTAATATGGCTTCTTTCAAATGTGGAAACTGTTGCATCTGATACTCAGTAATATTAACATAACTATCAGGTTCTTCATCTAATTTCTCAGCATAACAACCATATTTAGGACCCCAGATAATATTTAAAACAATTATAAATGCCACAATAATAGCAATAACTATCAACACAATTATTATTTCATTCTTCTTAACCATATTATCCCATATTAACCTTATATCGTACAGAATTTGCTAAAGTATTAAATATTCATTAATATAAAAAGGATAACAACCTCTGCAGCATTGGAAATATATCAAAAAATCTTGAAAACAAATTGTTGGTTGTTCTGGCTCTTGGAATAGTAATTCTAAATGGATCAGACCAATCACTTTCACATTCATAAATATCTTTAGCTTTTACCTTCACTTTATTGATACCGATATTATTCCAGATATGAAATGATTCTACAATTTCTCCAGATTCATAAGGTCCAAGCCAATCAGAATATTCACCATCCCCCCAATCCCATAGATAATATATATCATCCCCATATACATCAAAAGAGCTTGTTGAAAACGTATATGATTCACCACATTTTCCATTACTCGGTCCACTGGGTTTTACCGGTTTTTCTGGAGGTTTTTCGAATAAATCCGGAATTGAATATGCATGATAACCAAGCATAAGTTCTTCAGAGAGATCAAAAACTTTAACATGATTGAAATTATGATAATAATAAACATAGATTAATTGATTTTTTAAATCATAGACAGTCGAATACTGAGTTGGATAGGCACCTTCCTGATGAACAGCATCTAATACCATTGCACAAAAATCAAATGATAAATTATCTGCTCCATGACTCTCAAACATAGCTAAGGCAGTATTATATCTCCAACATGGATATGGAGGGTCAGGGTGTTGAGATAAATAAAAATTAGTTGCAACCTGATAATATTTATTCTTATTATGAATAATATCGCCTTCAATAATAAATGAATCTCCATATCGATCACCGCAGAGAACCTGAGCCCTTTCAAGTATTTTCATATTATATTGATCAAGTATATCCAATGCTTCATCACAAATATCACAAACGCTTAGAATATAATCAAAAATATTACCTGGATAATACGGTTTACCTGTAGAGTTTAAAACTTCAAGATAGGGACAAGCTAGACCATCCCAGAATAAACCTTTTTCATTCATACCTCCTTGTATCCAATAACTACCAGTGTAGCCTACAATAACCTTACCATATTCAGTATCAGTTGAGGGAATGAAATAGATATAAGTATCAGGATCGGACCAGTCCTCATTATTTCCTCCAAATGCCATACTCTCATTTGATGCATGAAATACTGTACAAGATATTACAACAGGATTGGCTGAAAAAAAAAGCCCTACTAATATTATTGTTAATATTTTCCTCATATTTTTCTATACTTTTAATATTTAATAGTTAATATAACAGTTTTCATTAAAAAGTTGTACAAATGTATGTCTTTATTGTAAAAATTAGAAAAAATCATAATACTGACTTATCAGAACCTACTCAGATAAACCGAAATAATAACTCATGACTAATTACCTATCTTGAATCTGAAGTTATCAGAAGCCTTTGGAATTAGTCTGAGAGGTAAATCATAGTTAGATAATAATTAATCTTATAGGATATAGCTTAATATTCTCTGCAGTATTGGAAACATATCCAGGAATCTCAAAAAGGTTCTGGTTCTTGGATTTGATATTTTAATTTTAAATTCAGACCAATCACCCTTATAACCCCTAATGTCTTCTGCTCTGGCTAATATGGTATATGTATTATTTTCATTCCAAGTATGACAAACTTCTACTGGTACACAAGAATGATAATAACCTGTCTCAACAATTGTACCATCACCCCAATTTATTCTATACTTAACTTCGTCACCATCTGGGTCTGTAGAATTGAATGTAAAACAAATTTCTCCTCCTGGTTTACCACTTGAAGGACCATCTATTATTGGTGCTTTTGGTTCCCACCATGGATATATCAAAGGGTACCTATCTTCATTGTCACCACCAGGAATAGGATAAGGTGTGTCACCAATACCATCGCCATCAAAATCTTCTCTTTTATAGTCGTGCCAGAAATTACCACCTGAAGGATAACCATCATCCCAGGTATTATTACCTATGTCATTTGCATTCACCTGGTTATATTCGAAGTTGTTATGAAAGATAATATTATTCTTGGAACCCACTGTTCTAATAAATATTCCATAATCTGCACAAGAACTTATAATATTCCCAATAATAGTATTGTTTGAACTTTCACCAATCCACATCCCTGTTTCCCTGTTAAAACTGATAATATTATTTAAAATAAGATTATCTGATGATTGATCAAGACCGATTCCCATCATGTTTGCTTTAAAGTTATTATATGTAATGTTGTTCCCTTTTGATTTACTCATGCTAATACACCAATTATCATTTCTATCTGAAAAGTTACCAAAAAAATCACCAGAAATCGTGTTATTATCGCTTGACCATAAATCTATTCCGAATAGTTCGTAATTAAAAAAAGTGTTACCGTCTATTGTATTGTTATTTGGTTCTGTATCATATAGTGGTGGTAGATTAGTGGTGTCCCATTAGTGGTGGTAGTTAGAATATTTAGAATATAATAGATATAATTCCCAGAATAGTAGTCATAAGTACGGAAATCAAAGCTAACCATGTTGCTATTTTAACAACATCATTTGGATGCTGTAAAAAAGCTCTAATTTTTTGCAGCCAGCAATTATTTTTTAGAATTGAAAGTTAAATTTTAATGTCTGATTTAACATCATCATCAGTTATCCCTAACTTATCCCTAAAATAATAACTCATTATAATTGTTGATTTATTATTTTTAATATCTTCATAATCCAATGGTTTTTTCTGTTTATAAATTTGAAAAAAATTAGAATTTACTAATCTACGGTTATAGAAATTTACGAATAATTTATCAATGGTTCTTGCTTGATATCGAATAGGTGGATAACCTGCTCTACTTATCTTGATAAATTCTCTCGTTTTGATATGGTCCATATCTTCAGGTATCCGAACCCATCCTTCAATTGATTCCTCATGTAATGATGGATAAATTTTGTATTCTGCCATTTTTTCCTCCAAATAATGATAAGTTAGGATAGTAAAATATTTTGTCTCATTGGTGTTTGGGCTTTACACATAAACCCCCTACTTTATGTGCAGAATTTAATTTTGCACATAAACTAGTATTTACTCCTGATAGTATTATGTTTTTCGTCAATATGTGATAAATTTAAGGTTAAATTTTATATACTAAGAATCAGATAAGAAAGTGCAAAAGAGGGAGGTAAAAATATGCATAAAAATAATTTATTGATGAAAGGTATTGCATTTGCAATTGCCCTTCTTTTCGTTGGTTTAGCTAGTGCATCAAGTATAAATGTCAGCATTGATAAAGTATCTACTTCTAAAGATACAGAATTTTGGGCTTTAATATTTGCAGTGGGTTTTTACTATAAACACCCTGAACAGAATATTCCATCTATGCTTGCATGCGCTGATAACCTATACGAAGTTCTTGTTGATTCACCTAACTGGCAGGCAGATCATATCCATAAAGTTACTGCGAGTGAAGCCACAGGTATACGATTAATTAGAGAACTGTTGTGGCTTATGAGAAACGAAGACAGTGACGATATGTCTCTTATATATTTAACATCTCATGGTGGTCCATTGTATGGTTCGTCAGGCAGTCCTATAGATCTTCCACCAAAAGATGAAGATGATGGATTTGATGAAGCTCTTGCTATGCATCATGGTTTTGAAAGATGGTACGCGGTTATATGGGATGATCTGTTGAACTTTTTCCTCAGTTTATTGGATTCAGAGGGAGTCTGTCTTATTGTTGATAGTTGTCACGCTGGCGGGTTCAATGATGAGCCAATGTTTGCTGGAACCATTTTTGAGGATTATACTGCTGAATCCTTCGTCCAAGGTTTTGCTGGAGAACTTGCGGCACAAGGTAGAGTGGTCTTGATGTCTTGTAGAGAAGATGAAGTAACATATGGATCGGAATTTTCAGATTTTTTAATATATGGATTTCAGGGACATGCCGATATTTGGGGAAATAATGATGGAATAGTTTCTGCAGAAGAAGCATTTGATTATGCAGAGTCTCAGATTTGGGAAGAACAGCATCCAACAATACTTGATCTTTATTCTGGAGAATATCCAGTAACTTATTGCTAATGAGGAAAAAGAATAATATTGAAAGTTAGAAAATTAAAGAGAGAATATAGAAATGAATAAGAAATTGATAGGAATATTTGTTTGTATGTTGTTGATATATACTGTTTTGTCTGTTTCTGGAAATGTAATACTAGAGAGCACTTTAACGCCAGTTTCATTTAATAATACTCTTTATGTTGGTGGTAGTGGACCAGGGAATTATAGTAATATTCAGGATGCTATTGATAATGCATCTGATGGTGATACTGTTTTTGTTTTTGATGATTCATCGCCGTATTACGAAAAAGTTCAAATAAACAACAGTATAAATTTAATCGGAGAGGATAAGGACACAACAGTTATAGACGCTAAAAGAAAAGGAGATGTCATCACTATTTGCTCTAATAACGTGAGTATACATGAGTTTACCCTTCAAAACAGTAGTGGTGGTTTCCATGCTGGAATTAGAATTGATTTTGATTTTGGTTTTTCCACTATTTCAGACAATATAATCATTAATAATAATAATGGTATAGACATGTTTTTATCAGGAGATAACAATATTATATTAGGTAACACCTTTTATAATAATAAACAATGGACAATATCGGGGACGAACAACTACAACATGATTTCGGGTAACACTATTAACCACCCTCCTGGCACATATCCTTTAAATGGCATCAGTTTTGATGGTGGTATAGGAAATAACATTTCAGGTAACACGATTAAAAACTGTGATTCTGGAATCAACCTTGCTTCCTCAGATTACAATCTCGTTTTAAACAATGAAATAAGTTCAAATGAATACGACGGTATACGTATTAGTGATGGCTCAAACAATACGATTATCGGGAATAACATAAGTTACAGTCTCTATTGGGGAATAGAAGTAAGAAAGGGTTGGGAGGGGGATTCCAATGATAACCTCATCTATCACAACAACCTGGTATACAACAAATGTAACGCAATTGATGAAGGAGATAATATCTGGGATGATGGTAAGTATGGAAATTACTGGAGTGATTATAAAGAAAGATACCCAGATGCAAAGAAGAAAAGACGGGAGGGTATTTGGGACACCCCGTATGAGATACCTGATGGTGATAACAAAGACATGTGTCCCTTGATAAAGCAATGGCCAGACTCAAAACCCAGAACTATAACAAGGAATACAGCATCATATAGTTCCTTCTGGTTGAGGTTTTTAGAACAATTTCCAATACTACCTAGATTGTTATATCTTATAAAATAGAACTTTACAGGCAAATTGTTGACTTTATGTGCAAAATTGCATTATAAAAAGTTTATGTGCACCTATGTTAAGTCCGCCGATACTATTCTTTAATGTATTTTATATTATTAATCTTTATGACATGCACCTATTCGCAGTCCAAACAGAGTGGCTGCACTATGGGTGACTTCGTCC
>CAYFVP010000097.1:0-24635 GCA_964346655.1 uncultured Thermoplasmatales archaeon | reverse complement strand
GGGATAGACTTCATGCGGTAAATCCTATTGATGGTTTAATAAAATGGTCTTTTAATCCAGGTACAGATAGAGTTATTGAAGGTGGAACACCATGTAATTCTGCTGATGGTACTATTTATTTTGGCGCAAATATTGGTGAGATTAGTGGGGGGGAGATTATTGCTATAAATTCTGATGGAACGGAAAACTGGCGGAAAAAAATTTGTGATTTAGGATGGGTTGATTTCGCACCAGTTATTGATGAGGATGGAACGGTTTATATCGGGTCATCAACTAAAGAATATGTTAGACCTGGAGCGGTTCGTTCATTTGGTTATCTTTATGCATTTAATGAAATTGATCCTGATGCCCCATCTACACCAAAAATAATCGGTCCTACAAAAGTTAATTCTAAAAAGGAAATTGATTACACTTTTAAATCGACATCTCCACTTGGTAATAATGTTTTTTATTATGTTGATTGGGGTGATGGTGACTGGGAAATTGATTGGTGGCTTGGACCATATGGTTCAGGTGAAGGTGCAGTAATTAGTCACACTTGGTCAGAACCAGGGACTTATACCATTAGATCTCGTTGTAAGGATTCTGATAATCTTTGGAGTGATTGGAGCGAGTTTAAGGTTACAATTCCCAGAAATAGAGCAAATATTGGTTCTAATTGGTTGAGATTATTAGAAGCATTTCCACTATTGAAGGAGGTCATCCTACGGCTAATAAGATAGCCTTGTCATTGGGAATCATATCTTTATTCATCTTGTCAGCAGTGGCTCCAATAACTTTTGGAATAAATGTAAAAACAACCATTGTAATAGAATCAACAACAAGTGATGATGGTCCTATGGATAGTGCTTGGTCGATGTATTGTCATGATACAAAGCATACAAGTCAAAGTCAATATAGCACAGCTAACAATCCAATTAAAGATAGATGGTGGTTTAATACAAATAACACTAGAGTAGATGCTTGTTATATCAATATTGTCAAAGATGAAACTATCTATTTAACATGTAACAATGGGATTATTTATGCAATAAGTAACAATGGATTTTTGAAATGGACATTTACTGATTTTGATGAAAATGAAGAGATTAGGAGTCATCCTGCAGTAGATGAAAATGGAGTTATCTACTTAGGAACTTTTACAGGTAATTTTTATGCAATCTATCCAAATGGAACACTTAAATGGAAATATACTTCTCCTCAAGACGAAAGGATTTATACTTCACCTGTAATTGGAGACGATGGTACTGTATATTTTTCCACCTTTGGTGTGACCTCTATTTATTTTGGAAATATTTATGCTTTCAATAATGATGGAACTGTGAAATGGAAATATGAACTAGACAGTTGTAGTTATTCTTCACCTGCAATATCTGATGATGGAATTATCTATTGTGGGGATCATTCAGGGCATCTGCATGCAGTTCACCCTAATGGCACTTTATACTGGAAGGTTCCATTACAAGGATGGATGTCAAATTCTCCATCAGTTGCAGATGATGGAACAATCTATGCTCTCACTTATGATTCTTACCTATATGCACTAGATTCATATAATGGAAATATAAAATGGAAATATACTATTCCTATAAGTGATGATATATTTTTAGAAAATCCTTCTCTTGGTCCAGAGGGAACAATATATTTCTTTGGTATAGATTGGTCATATAATATAGCCAAACAATATTTTCATGCAGTTAATCCTGATGGTACAGAGAAATGGACTAAACATTTAGAAAATAGCATAATGTTACAGTCATATATAGAACCAGTGATTTCAGCTGATGGGACTATTTATGTTGCAGGAGGTAATTGTCTTACTACTTTTCATCCAAATGGTGCTGAGAAAATCTGTAAAATATTTGAAACTCCATTTTTCCGTGTTTTAACTTATCCTGCAATTGGAAAAGATGGAACTATATATCTTGGTATGCTTCATTATACAGAAAAAGAGGGTCCACCTTATTTTATTGATACTCTTTTCCTTCATACGTATAAATCTAAGGATGCAGACTCTCCCAACACTCCAGAAATTAAAGGTCCGGCTAACGGAAATCCTGACAAGAACTACAATTACACTATTGTAGCAACAGATCCTAATGGTGATGATATTTATTACTATGTATGCTGGGGAGAACCAACTCATCAGATACCAATGGGACCTTGGATTCCTTCAAAATTTCAGGAGTTTGGTCCTTATTCTTCTGGAGAAGAAATAACTCTTAATCATAGTTGGCATTGGGACGATGAATTTATTATTAAGGTTGTTGCAAAAGATACGAATAATTTGGTGGGTGAATGGGCTGAATTTTGTGTTAATATCAAACCAAGAACCAGAGCTTGGTTGAGATTTTTTGATATGTTTCCGATACTGCAGAGAATAATCAGTTATATTCTGTAAAATAGGATTAATCTCATCTAAAAGTTTTATATACCACTAATCAGATTTAAAATATGATAATATGGAGGAGGTAAAAAAGATATGAACGTAAAGGTAATTGGAATATTTGTAAATTTGATGTTGATTTCAACTGCAGTTTTACCAGTTTTAGGATCTATAATGAATGATGACCCAACTATGAAAGAAGTTTGTGATGAACATTACAATAAAATACAACACTACATAAATAGTTATCATAACTTGGGAAGTTGGTCAGAACAGCATAAGTTGACTGCCTCAGATGGAACACCCAAAGACCACTTTGGCTGGTCTGTTTCAATTCATGGAGATTATGCGATTATAGGAGCTTATTATGATGATGACAAAGGAGACGGTTTTGGATCAGCATATATTTTTAAGCGCACTGGAACAACTTGGAAGGAGGAGCAAAAGTTGACCGCTTCTGACGGTAAAATGTGGGATTTTTTTGGCTGGTCTGTTTCAATTTATGGAAACTATGCTATTATTGGTGCACCTGATGATTTAGATATTGGATCAGCATATATTTTTAAGCGCACTGGAACAAATTGGACAGAGGAGCAAAAGTTGACTGCCTCAGATGGAACACCCCAAAACTACTTTGGTCACTCTGTTTCAATTTATGAAAACTATGCCATCATAGCAGCAGGTTATGGATCAGCATATATTTTTAAGCGCACTGGAACAACTTGGAAGGAGGAGCAAAAGTTGACTGCCTCAGATGGTGAATATGTTTCAATTGATGGAAGCTATGCCATCATAGGCGCACCTTCTGATGATAATGATAATAGAGTCGAAACTGGATCAGCATATATTTTTAAGCGCACTGGAACAACTTGGACAAAAAAGAAAAAATTGATTGCCTCTGACGGTGCATCTGGTGATTGTTTTGGTAGTTCTGTTTCGATTAATGGAGATTATGCGATTATAGGAGCGGGGTATGAAGATAGCCATGGCGACGGTTCTGGTGCAGCGTATGTTTTTAAACGGACTGGAACAACTTGGAAGGAGGAGCAAAAGTTGACTGCTTCTGATGGTAGATTCTGGGATCATTTTGGCTCATCCGTTTCAATTTATGGAAACTATGCCATTATAGGTGCATATCACGGTTTTAGAAATGGTGGAAGAGCTGGATCAGCGTACATTTTTAAACGCACTGGAACAACTTGGACAGAGGAGCAAAAGCTGATTGCTTCTGACGGTGCATATCATGACTTTTTTGGTTATTCCGTTTCAATCGCTGGAAACTACGTCATGATAGGTGCAGATGGCGATGATAATGAAAATGGAGCTAGTGCAGGTTCAGTATATGTGTTCAAGAGATCTAATCAACCTCCAAACGCACCTTTAATTAACGGTCCAACATCTGGTAAGCTATTGGTTAAACATTGTTGGAGATTTTATTCAAATGATCCTGATAGCGATATGATTAAGTATATTATCGATTGGGGTGATGGAAAAACTACTGAAACAGAATGTAAATATACACATGTAGAAGTTTGTCATAGGTATATAAAGCAGGGAAAATATGCCATAAAAGCTAAAGCAAAAGAATGTACACCAGATGGTTTAGAGAGCGAAGAGAGTACATATGTAGTCACTATTCCCAGAAATAAAGCAACCAATGGCTCCAGTTGGTTGAGATTTTTTGATATGTTTCCGATACTGCAGAGATTGTTAGATTTTATAAATTAAATCTTTTTAATCAAAACTTTTTTGATATAAATCTTTAAATGGTTCAGCATATTTTAATGGTTATTGATAAGTAAAATAAAGAAAAAATTCCACCTATTCGCTGATATTATATAATTTTTGATTGGAGGTGATACAATGTCATTAGTAAGTTTAACCAGCAGATGGTTAGATCAATTAAGTAAAAATTATTATTTTAACAATTTTTCAAAGAGATTAATAAAAAATTATCTGAAACCTATTGTTCAAAAAGTTGTTGATAAATGCGAAATATATCTTATAATGATATTTAGACAGTTGTCCACATGCTCTAGCTTTTTACAAATCTTTAAACTAGGTTCTATGTTTGTTACAATTTAGATAGTATTTAATCAATATTTTATTTTTAACGGAGGAAAAAAAATTGGAGTTGTCGGTGCATACCTCTAGTTGTAATCCACAAAATCATGTACAGTCAACTATCGAGAACTGGGAAGAGATTAAATACAAAAATTACAATAATGTTTCCACAAATAAAAATGGAGGTATGCACCAAAAATGGGACAAAAAATTAAAGAATGGAAGCCATCTTGTCGAACAACCAGAAACATTTGTCTGGGATGGGATGGCTAATGTAAAAAGCTCCAAAGTTTTAGAAGTTGAAAAAGCATTTAATAATCCTTATGGTGGTAATCCCTTCGCGGTTAACTATAAGGATTGTACAGGTATCGATGATCTTTGTGATAAAATCAAGAGATATGCTGAGAATTTTACAACACTTGAACCTTCAACAATTGACCGAGATATCAGATACATACGACATATGGCAGATATAAACCAGCCATTCCCAATTGATTTCTTCAAACCAAGTTATTCACAGTATATTTATCATATGACATGGTACAAAGACAACTATTATAATCCTGAATCCGGTAAAAATTTTTATGGAATAAAACAGAAAAGAGAATCGTTTAATTTATATCTAAAAGCATGTGGAATACCAGTTCATTATTTTCCATATGATCTACCATCACATCCAAAAGAAAAACCTATTGAATTTCCAAATCCTGACATAGCATATGAAATAACAAGATATCCATTTTACAAGGATAAAGAAAAAAACTGGCTGTATCAATTTATACACCTATATAATTTCATTGTTGGACCACGACCTCCCAGTGAGACTTGTAAGGCAACCATTAATGGTATTGACTGGGATGATTGCTCTATTATTTTTCCACAGCAGAAAAAACATAATTCTCTCAGAAAAGTATTTGTCTATGAAGTATTTGTCAACGGTAGAACACGTAAAAGTCTCCGTAACTATGTTGATCATCACAGACCCAAATTTGTAACTCAATTCTCAGATGATTATCTATTTATATCACCAAATACAGGGAGACCTTTTACTCCAGCTTTTCTAGGTAAAAAACTTAATGAAACAGGAAAATTGCTTTATCCTAAATGGTATCCATATATGGCAAGGCATTTCTGTGCCACTGGAAAACTTATACAAGCATATCTTTTGAAAGATCCTGATCCAATCAAAGTAACACAGGATTATATGGATCATGATAAAAGACAAAACACAGAGAAATACACCAGACTTGCCAGGGACTATTTTAGAAAATATAAATATGATTGGTTTAAGCGTATCCTCAAAAACAAAAATCATTATCGATTTAGTTGGGGAAAATACGCTGAAAAATCAAAACAAAGCCCAAAAACCTCTGTTTCGAGTGGAAACTCTCCGAGAGCGGAGGACAGCCCCGACCAGATTCGAACTGGTGACTAGAGATCCAGAGTCTCTTATGTTAACCGCTACACTACGGGGCTATTTTTTTAAATGGAAATTATAATTTTCCTATATAACTTTTCATAAATTTTAATATCTATATTTTATATAGGATATTATGTATACCCATCCAGAAAATGTGTATTGTTGGCGGAGAGCTTTTGCAAAAAATTTCTGTTTCTCTTCAAAACCAAAATTTAATGATTGCAATAGCAGAATCATGTACTGGTGGCCTTATTTCACATACTCTTACAAATATATCTGGAAGTTCAAACTATTTTGAAAGAGGTGTTGTAACTTATAGCAATAAAGCAAAAATGGAACTATTGAATATATCAGAAGATTTAATAAAAAAATATGGAGCAGTTAGTAAAGAAGTAGCTTCTGCTATGGCTGAAGGTATAAGAATTAATTCAAACGTTGATATAGGAATTGCTACAACTGGAATTGCGGGACCTACGGGTGGAACAAAGGAAAAACCTGTTGGTCTTGTTTATATTGCAATATCTACAAAAGATGATACTTTTGTTGAAAAATATCAATTTAAAGGAGATAGACTTCAAAATAAGCAGCTTACCTGTGAAGCTGCATTAAAAATGTTATTATTAGTTTTAAATAGATAAAATGGTGGTTTTCATTGTTAGAAATTGACGGTTCATATGGAGAAGGTGGAGGTCAAATTCTTAGAAACTCAGTTGCATTTTCAACTCTCACAAAAAGACCAATAAAAATTATTAATATCAGAGCTAACAGGCCAAATCCTGGAATTAAACCACAGCATTATATTTCAATAAAGGCAATTTCAGAGTTATGTAATGCTAAAACAAAAGGATTAGGAATTGGTTCATCAGATCTTTTCTATCAACCCAGTGATTTTAAAGGTGGTAAATACAAATTTGAAATTGGAACAGCTGGAAGCATTCCACTTGTTTATCAAGCAATTATTTTAGCATCTGTCAATACAAAGGAGCCTGTTACAATTAATCTAACAGGCGGAACAGATGTAAAATGGTCACCTTCTTGGGATTATTTACAATATGTTTTTCTTTCTCATCTTAAAAAAATTGGTTTAAAGGTTGATGCCAAATTAATAAAAAGAGGTTATTATCCAAAAGGAGGAGGAGAGGCAGAAATTACAATTAATCCTTGTAATAGTTTAAAACCATTGAAATTAGATCAGCTAGAAGAGTTCGAAAAAGTAGAAGGTATCATAAATATTGCAAATCTTCCAGATCATGTTAGCAATAGAATTAAACATGCAACAATTAAAAGGTTTCTAAAAAAGGATATTTCTGTAAAAATTGATGTAGAAAAATCAAAATCTGTGTCTGCTGGTGTAGGTTTAACTCTTTGGAGTAAATCAAAAAACACAATTATTGGGTCAGCTATTATCGGTGAAAAAGGTGTGACATCTGAAGAAATTGGTAAAACTGCTGCTGAGGATTTAATATCTGAAATCGATTCATATGCATCTTTGGATATACATGCGTTTGACCAAATTCTACCATATATGGTAATTGCTTCAAAAAATGGTAAATCTACTTGTTTTGTTCGTGACCTTAGCAATCATGCAAAAACAAACATTTGGCTTCTTAATCAATTTTTTAATACAAATTTTGAAGTAAAACAAAGAGAAGATAATTTTAAAGTAATTATTGGTTAATTCAATTGGATTTAAAAATAAACATTTATAAAAAATTGATATATCCTTACTTCATGAAAATTGCACATATCTCTGATTTACACTTCAATGAAGGAACCGACTTTGATGAAAAAATTTACGAAAAAGCTGTAAAAATTTTAAATAAAGTAGATACAGATATTATTTTTATTTCAGGTGATCTTACCACTTCAGGACTTTTATCAGAGTATAAAATTGCCCAAGAAAAACTTAAACAAATTTATAGAAAAAAAATTATTGTTCCTGGCAACCATGATGAAAGAAATCTTGGTTTTAAATTGTTTCCAGAGTTTTTCGGTAAAACAGATTTTATTGAAAGAATTAATAATATCAATTTAGTAGGTCTTGCATCTAGTGAACCTGATAAAGATGATGGAAGACTTGGTAGGAGTAGACATAGACTTATAGAACAAAGCGTTGAGAAGGGAAAAATGACAATTATTGGTTTTCATCATCATGTTATTCCTGTGCCAAATTCTGGTAGAGAGACAAATATTATTGAGGATGCCGGCGAAACACTTGACATTATTTTAAAAAATGAAATCCCATTAGTTCTTATGGGACATAGACACGTTCCCTGGGCTGTAAAAATCCATAAAACACTTCTTGTTAACGCTGGAACCTTTTCATGTACTCGAACTAGAGCCCATTTCGGAAATACATTCAATATTATAGAAATCGATGAAGAGGAAATAGAAATCTTTGTTGTAAATATTAAAAAAGATAAAAAGAAAAAAGTAATAGAATTTAATCTATCTGATGGATGCTGTGAAAATAGATATTATTAGATGAAAATTAAATATGAAGATTTTTTATTTTATTATTTTTCGTAATACTTAACAACATAATCTATATACCTTAATATGAACCTTTATAGATAATGGGTGGAGGAGACATCCATTGGATTATACAATATGGCTGATTGTCGGTGGTTCAAGTGCTATTGCTTTTTACATGGCCTGGAGTATCGGGTCAAATGATGTTGCAAATTCAATGGCAACAGCAGTTGGTGCTAAGGCAATCACTTTTAAACAAGCAGTTCTTATCGCAGGTATTCTCAACTTTATAGGTGCTGTTTTTGTTGGCCCTCATGTTACTGAAACTGTTAGAAAAGGAATTGTTGATGTCGGAGGTGTTGATTCCTCTTCTTTATTATTAGGATTTATTGCAAGTCTACTTGCAGCAGCAATATGGGTCACGCTTTCTACATGGAAAGAAATGCCAATTTCTACAACGCATTCCATTATTGGTGCATTGATGGGATTTGGAATAATTGCTGGAGGTATGTCTGCTGTTAATTGGGGTAAAGTTGGTTCAGTTGCATCTAGTTGGGTGCTCTCTCCAATTGCCGGTTGTATTCTTGCGTTTTTGGTTTTTAAATTAATTGTTAAATCTATTTTTGCAAAAGAACGCCCAGTAAAATCTGCTAAAATCATCGGTCCAATTATAATTGGTCTTACTGCATTTATAATATCAGCTTCTTTATTAATGAAAACACCTCTTGGTGAATCCCTTGATATAACAGTAATTGAAGCATTAATATTTTCCTTAGCTATTTCAATTATTGTTACAATAATCGGGATTATCCTTCTTAGAAAAATTGAAGATACAAAGGTTGAGGATTATTTTACTGTTGAAGGAATTTTTAGAAAACTTCAGATTATCACATCATGTTATGTTGCCTTTTCTCATGGTGCAAATGATGTAGCAAATGCAATAGGTCCTGTTGCAGGAATTATTCCACTTGCAACTACTGGGATAATGGATCCAGCTGCTTCCGTTCCAACATGGCTTTTGGCACTTGGTGGAATTGGAATTGCAATTGGTTGTCTGACTTGGGGACAAAAAGTAATGAGAACTGTTGGCGGACGTATAACAAGTCTAACAAATACAAGGGGTTTTTCTGTTGATTTTGGTGCAGCAACAACTGTTCTTGTTTGTTCAAAATTAGGTCTTCCCATTTCAACTTCTCACACAGTTGTTGGTGCAGTAATTGGTGTTGGCCTTGCTAGAGGTTTGGAAGCGGTTGACTTAAGCATTATCAAAAAGATAATAGTATCTTGGTTGCTTACATTACCCATAGCTGCTGGCACTTCAATAACAATTTTTTTAATATTAAGAGTTATAGTAGGATGATAAAATAGGTGGAAAAAATGGTAGAAGAAAGGAATCATTTCCGGGCGCCAGTTCAAGATGCATATAGAAGAAAATTACCTTTTAGCCAATTGTTAAAACACATTGGTAAAGTCTGCGAATGTATTAATATTCTTGGAGATGGGCTAATAAGATATTATAAGGGTGATTATAAAAACTTTTCAAGTATTGCAAAAAAAGTATCAATTCTTGAGCATGAAGCAGATTTAATTAAAAGTAATATTAGAAATCATCTTCCAACTCATCTATTTATGCCTGTTGATAAAGGAAAATTTATGTGGGCGTTAAGAGAACAAGATGCAATTTTAGATCATGCAGAAAATCTGGCAGTAATGCTTGATATGCGACATACCAAGGTTCCTAAGAAACTTCAAGAAGTTTTTATTGAGCATGCAAAGCTTGTTGTTAAAACAGTTGGAGCAATGAAGGATGCCGTGTGTAATATTAGAGATCTAATTGAAACAAGTTTTGTAAAAAGAGAAAGAGAACAAACTAAAGAATTTATTTATAAAGTTCATGAATGGGAATATAAGGCAGATAAAAAGAAATATGAAATGACTAAAGGTATTTATGATCTTGAAAAAAAACTTGATCCTATGGATGTATATCATCTTTTAAAAATTGCCGATTGGGTTGATGATATTGCTGATCATGCAGAAAATGTTGCAGATTGGTTGCGTGCTATGATTGCGAAATAAAAATTATTAATAATTTCAAAGTTTTCATATATATTTAAAAAAAAGTAAAAATTTTAGATATTTTTATTAAGGAAAAAATAATAAGATTATTTAATTAATTGAGTTTGGATTAGGCGAGTTTTGGTATATGGCAGATGATAAAAATTGGCCGGGTTGGAGAGCTCCTTTTTCAGCAGTGGCTGGAATAGGATGGTTGATATTTATTATAATTTGGCTTGCATTTTATGCATCAAATTATACTTTTGAAAAAAATGTATCAATTTTCTTTCTTTCAATTCTAGTTATAATTCTCCTCTTAGGGGGAGTTTGGTCTATTTGGGCTTTTAAAATGATTCCAAAAGAAGGACGGGAAATATTAAAATTTAAAGGTTTTAGATGGCGATTAACTATATCTATTATTTTACTATTTGTAGCCTTTATTTTTTTAATTGTATGGTTTTGGTTTTATGCAGAACCATTTACTATATGGCAACATATTGCAGTGATTCTTGTTACTATACTAATAATAGGTGCAATTCTATCTGTTATTTGGATAGGTTGGAGTAAAAAATATGGAGAAGAATTTGGAAAAAGAGCTGAAGAAATAGGCAAAGAAATAGAAGAAAAATTTGAAGGAAAAAAAGAAGAAAAAGAAGAGAATTGAAAATTTATTTATTTAACCAACTTTTTTTCCACACTTACTGCAAAATTCTGAACCTGGAAGTAATTTTGCTGACGCATTTTTGACAGTTCTTTGGATTTGCTCTTAAGCTTTTTTCTACACTTTTTCCGAATTCATTTGCTTCTTTTACCATTGCTTTTGCAAAGTGTTTTGCCTTTTTTACTAGGTGTTTATCTAACTCTTCAGCCTTTTAACAACTATTTCTGCTCCTCGTGCAACATCTTCAGTAAAACTTTCAAGCTCTTTTTCAAAAGCCCTTCTTGTATCTTTAAAATGAAAATTTTCGTTATATATTTATATTATTAAACTATTAGGTGATTTGAAAAACTTAACAAATTTGTTAAATTAATTATGTGATAATATGCTATGGGAAGATATTATCAGTAAAAGTAAATCTATAAATGCACATCCAAAACAAATTTTTAGAGAAGAAATGCAAAAAACATTATTAACTGCATTTAGTCAAAAAGGATTCTTTGAAAGGTTAGTCTTTCAGGGAGGAACTGCTCTTAGATTATTTTATGGTAATCCCCGGTTCTCTGAAGACATTGACTTAGTTTTTCGACAAGATGAAAAAATTACTCTAATAAATATAATTTCTCCAAAAATTGAAAAATTTACTAAAGATAATTTTTCTTTTTTAAATAAAATAAGTATTAAAGCTCAAAAACATGAACCACTAATGCAACGTTTTATTCTAAAAACAAAGGGGATTAATACATCACAAAATATACGAATTAGTATCAAATTAGCAAAGATTCCATCATACTATAATCAACCAAAAATTCTAGACTTTCCACCTCTAAATCCTGCAATTAGAGTCGAAGAACAAAAAGAAATCTTAGCAGATAAAATAACAGCTCTAGGATGCAGAACCTATATAAAAGGAAGGGATTTATGGGACATATATTATCTCACAGAAGAAAAAAAAATTTCATTTTCATGGAATTTAGTCCAAAAAAAAGTGAAAGATTATAATTATTCTATTGAAAATTATTATGAAAATTTAAGAGAAAAAAATAAAGAAATTAAGATTAATGGGACAAAAATTCTTTCAAATGAATTAAAAAGATTTCTTCCACAATCAGTTTTTAAACAATATTCTAATATTTTTGATGAAATTATGAATAAAATTACAGAAAAAATTTCAAATAAAGTATAACAGAGGGAATCTTTTTGAAATATGACGAATGGTTAAAATTTTTTAAAAAACATAGAGGAAAAAAACTCTTTTCTTTATCTGATTTGATTGTTCTAACAGATGAAGATAAATCCTCAATATCTGTTCAATTGTTCAGACTTGTAAAATCAAATGTTATTAATCGCGTAGCAAGAGACTGGTATGAAAATCCTTTTAATAGTCCTTCAGCTGAAGAAATATCCATGGTACTACGCCATCCATGTTATCTTTCAATGGAATATGCCCTTTTTAAAAATAATATTTTAAGTCAGCAAGTATTTTCCTTAACGTTAGTAACTCCAAAACTACCTTATATTTATAAAAAAGAAAATATAGTTTATGAGTTTCATCAAATTAAAAAGTCTTTATTTTGGGGATTTGAAAAAAAGGATATTATTAACATTGCTGAATCAGAAAAAGCATTTCTTGATCTTATCTATATTAGATATTCACGAAATAACGAAATGACATTAAATGCTTTATATTCTCTTATAGAAGATATGGATTTTAGAGAATTAAATGAAAAAAAATTGTTAAATTATGTACGATATTTTGACTCACGAACTCAAAAAGTTTTATCAGATCTTCTAAAAAAATAAAATATAAGTAATATTGTTGAAAAAAAATTTATCTGCTTTTCTATTTGGTTTTAAAAATTTAACCAACTTTTTTTCCACACTTACTGCAAAATTCTGAACCTGGAAGTAATTTTGCTTTGCATTTTTGACAGTTCTTTGGATTTGCTCTTAAGCTTTTTTCTACACTTTTTCCGAATTCATTTGCTTCTTTTACCATTGCTTTTGCAAATTGTTTTGCCTTTTTTGCAAGATGTTTACCTAAATCTTCTGCCTTTTTTCCTAGAATTTCTGCCCATCTTCCAATATCTTCAGTAAAACTTTCAAGCTCCTTTTCAAAAGCTCTTCTTGTATCTTTTAAATTACTTCCACATTTTTTACAAAATTCTGCATCATCATCATTTTTAGTTCCACATTTCCAACAATAAACCATTCATTCACCTAAAATTTTTTTCACGCGTATTCTTTCCGCAAGCTCTTTGCTTATATTAAAAATTTTTGTATTAATTTTAGCAATAATATAACAATGTCCATATATCACTCGTAAAAAACATCCCTCAGTAATTTTATTAAAAGCAAGTTTTTGTTTTAAATCATTATTACATTTTATATCAACAATTCTTGCAATTTCATTTCGTTCCAATTGATTTAACATTAAAATTGAATTATACTATTTTAGTAAAATTATTCATATAATATCTTAAATTTACCGGTTGAAGATAGATATCTGTAAGCTCTTTTGCTCTTTGTTTATCAATACCCTGTTTTATTAATTCTCTTTTAAATTTTTTTCCTGCTTTTGTTGACTGACTTTTAATGCGTAAATAAAGTCCTCCAAACTTAAAAGTAAGGAGGGGTAATTTAGGCAAAAAGGTCCCTAAAAACTTAATCCCATCTGCCCTTATTTGTTCCCTAGAATTTTTAATCATAGTAATTTATCCTTTAATGTTATCCATGATGAAAATTTATATTTCTATCACCATGTCCTTTAAACACGTGTCCTAAACTTAATGTTGACATATACTGTTTTGTTAGTTCAAATGCCTGTTCATCACTCATTCCGGCTGCTCTTAACTCTTTATAAAAAATTGCAGCAGATGTTGCATAGTTCTTTGAGCTTTCAGGGCTATATAAAAGACCTGATAGCTCTTTTATAAGACCTGGAACTTTTTCGCTAACTACATCAAGTATATCTTTTATTTTTTCTGCATCTGGAAATCCTTCATGTTTATTCATTTTTTTATACCTCCAATATTTTTCAAAAACTAGTTACAGTGGTCAGAAAATATATGAATAATGAAAATTTGTGACCAATTATTGATCACAAGATGAATTTTTTATGATAATTTATTTCTATAGGTTTTTAATTATACCAAACTGGGAGGCCAATGAAGATAAAACGTTTACTCTTTGTCGAACCACCTAGAAATTACTGGTTTGTTATGGGTGAATATCTTCCCCCTCCAACAACCCTATTGATTCTTGCTGCATTTGTCGAGCGAGAACTACCAGATCTTGAAATAAATGTAATTGATTGTCAAGCAGAAAGACTTTCTTGGGTGGACCTTGAAAAAAGAATAGAATCTTTTGATCCAAATATTATTTTAACATCAGGTTTCACATGCAATGCCTATTCTTGTGCAAGAACTTGTGAAATTGCAAAAAAAGTAAACAAAAATATAATTACAATTGCAGGTGGAATACATTTTTCGTTTGTTCCAGAAGAATCCTTAATAAATTTTCCTGAAATTGACTATATTGTCAGAGGTGAGGGAGAATATACCGTGGTAGAATTAATTAAAACCCTAAATAACAGTGGAAAAGTCAGAAATATTAAAGGAGTTTCTTTTAAAAATAATGGTAATATAATTCATACACCAAATCGTCCTCTTATCAAAAACCTAGATAGCCTACCGTATCCAGCATATCATCTAGTTGAAGATTATGTTTCTAAATATCATTTTAGTATGATGGCTGGAAGAAATACATGTTATATGGTTTTAGAAGGTGCTAGAGGCTGTGATTTTAAATGTTCATTTTGCACTCAATGGAATCATTGGGGTGGAACCTGGAGGTCAAAATCAATAAAAAGAATAGCTGATGAAATAGAATTTTTAAATGAAACCTATGGTGGTGTTTTTTTATGGTTCACAGATGATCATTTCAATATCAGTCTCCGGGGAAAAAAGCTATATGAACAACTAAAAACCCGAAAATGCAAGGAAGATATAATGCTTTTTTTACAAGCACGCACTGATGATGTTGCCCAAAATCCTGAGGTTGTAAAAAAATTAAGAGAAGTAGGAACACACTGGATTATGTGCGGAGTTGAAAGTGACTCAGCCGAAACCTTAAAAGATTTTAAAAAAGGAACAAAAAATAAAGATGCGTATAATTCAATGAAAATTTTGAAAGAAAATGATGTTTTTTCACATGCCATGTTTGTGATTGGTTCACGTAAAGATACACAAAAATCAATAGATCAGTTAAGAGAATATTCCATTGAAATAGAGCCTGACTTTGCAATTTATACAACTCTAACTCCGTTTCCTGGAACAAATTATTTTGAACATGCTAAACAAAATGGTTGGATAGAGGATTTTAACTATGCAAATTACGATATGGCACATGCAATAATGCCTACTGAAACACTTTCAAGAAGACAGGTTCAGGAGGAACTTTGGAAATGTTATAAGTTTTTTTGGGGTTCATATAAAAGAAATATTTCAGGTTTTTTTTCAAAAAACAAACTTAAAAGAAAGCTTTACCGTCATATGGCAGGGCAACATGTACTTGCAAAATTCAGGGGATTGATTTGAAAAATAGTAATCAGATCGTAAAATATATCATTTATTCAATTTTTGCCTTAGTTCTTATATTATTTATAGGTTTTATTGGTCAATCAAAGGTTGTTACAATTATAGATAAATTAATTGTTGGAATCGTCTTTATTTTAAGTCTTTTATTTGGAATATCACTTTCAATTAAACCTAGTTGGTATAAAAAACATAAAAATATAGGCAAAAATGAATCTAAAAATAAAACAGATAGTAAGTTTAAGGGACATCATCCAAATTGTGATGAATTTTCAAGTCATAGAATCCTTATAAATAACAAAACCTATTGCTCGGGTTGCCTTGGTTTAATTTTTGGTTCAGTAGTTACAATTTTCTTAGTTATGTTTTATCTTTTATTTGATTTTTCAATAATTAATTTTCATATTTTTTTATTATTTGGAATCTTTCTAATTTTTTCTTTATTTATTATAATTATTTTTTTCAAAAGAAATCCAACTCTTCGAGTTTTATCTAATTCAATTTTTGTTTTTAGTTTTTTTATAATTGTTATAAGTATCTTAGAAATAACTGGTAGCTATGTTTATGGTCTTTTAACTGGCCTTTTTTCTTTTTTGTTAATCGACACAAGAATTCAAATCTCTAAATGGTCGCATATTAATATCTGTAAAAATTGTGAAAAAGATTGTAAGATGTATTAGAATTTTACTTACGTTTTCCTAAAATCCTTAGACCAAAGATGATAATAAAAATCCCTATCACAGCTGCAATAATATAACCAAATGGAAAATCTGGTAACCATTGAATATTTTGTGGTAGATCAGATTTTGGTATCTTTTTGATGATAAATTCAAAAATTACCCAGAATCCAGCAAGAATTATTATTATTCCCCAAAAAATGCCCCAGCCACGGCCAGAAGGTCCGGCTTGACATTCTTCATCACATCTTTTATCCCACTCTTTTTCGACAGCTCTTTTTTCACCTTTTAATGTTGCGCCGCATTTCTTACAAAATTCAGCATCATCATCATTTTTAGTTCCGCATTTTTGACAATATGTCATTATTATCCTCCCAAATTTTCAAGTTTTGAGAACATATTTTGTGTATTAAAAGTTTTTTTATTTTGTATCAACCTTCTATTTTTTAGACATATCAAATCTTTGTAAGAATATAATTTTTATATAATTCAATTAAAAAAAAAGGGCTATTACAATAGAAAAAAATAATCTATTGTTTGTATATATACTCTTTTTGTTTATATGCATTAGTTCAAAATATTTGGTAATAAATTTCAAATTTGAGGCTTAATTTAAAGATTATCATTGTCAACAGGTCCATTAATCGTCCTAACTCAGGCACATATAGGCAACTCCCCATGTTTTGATCCTAACACAATTGTATTCCAATCATCTTTCAATCGCTTCTTTTTCTACTCAGACACCAGTGAATTGGGATTACTACCACATTTAGTATATACCTAAAGAATCATGAGAAAAATTTAAACAAGCAGGTCTAAATAATAACATTGAAATAAGTTTTAAAGATAACCACATTTTTATGATAGAATTATTCCTTGCAGTCTTCATTCCGCTTTTTATTATAGTAAATCCCTCTTCAACGCTTGCTCTTTTTTCTGCAATTACCAGTAAATATACAAAAAAGGAAAGAAAAAAAACTGCAAAAAATGCTTCAGTTTATGCTGCAATTCTATTGATTATTTTTGCATTTGCAGGATCAGGAATTCTATCATATTTACAAATCAATATTTATGCACTAAGAATTGCAGGAGGAATTCTACTTGCCTTTGTCGGCCTTGATATGACAAAAAGAGGACAACAATTTGGGGAAAGTCATCCAGGTAAGGAGCATAAGGCAGATTTTGCTCTTGTTCCACTTGCAATGCCATCACTTTCAGGACCAGGTGCAATAACAGTTACAATTGTTAGCATGCAAACACTTGATGTTGTTTGGACAATAAGAATAATTCTAACAATTACTGCTATAATTCTTACGATGATACTTACTTATATCATATTTTTAGGATCAGGTCTTGTTATAAGAGCACTTGGATCAAAAGGAATGGATGCATTTACAAGAGTAATGGGACTACTAACCGTAGCAATTGCAATTCAATTTGCATTAACTGGTCTAGCCAGTTGGATTTCAACACTAAACTTATAAGTTTTATCTATAGAGTTTTACTGCATTAATATTTATTGGTAGATTCATTGAGTTTGCAATAGCTGTGCATTTTGTTCTTAAAAGATAAGCAATAGGTCTATAGTTCGTTTCAGAAAAGGCCTCATAATTTGCCATACCCTTACAAAGTATTAAGTCTGCCTTTTCAAGACGTTCTTTCCCTTTTTCAGGGAGGTTATTAAAATCAACACCAACTGCAAAACAACCAGTTGTTAAAATTTCATCAACAACTTCATGAAAACCAAGAGATACTGCATCTTCCATTGTTGCATCTGAAAGTATATGCTCACCTTTTACAACAAGTGTGAGATGCAAATCTGAATTGAAATTTATTATCTCTCGACATAAAATTTTATCAAGAACAATTTCACCACAATTATCAGTAAAAAGTATTACATTTTTTGATTTAGCAAGAATATCTTTTAACTCATCTGTATCATCATGACCTAGATCTTCAACAAATATCTCTTCAAATATTTCAATTAAATGTTCAGGATCATCAGTTGCACCTGTTATTCCAAAATCCATGATATTTCCAATAATAGAGCAAATCATAGAAATTCTAAGTGGATCATCAGAGCAATTAATTAAATGTTCAACTTCTGGAACTAGTGACTTTGCAATATTATTACTAGCTTCTTTTAACATTTTATAAGGGTCAATATCACCAAGGGTTTTATAGGCAAGCCTATGAACTTCTGTAGCAATTGTTGCACTACAAACATTTGGATCATAAAGCTCGGCTAGAAGTTTACATGCATTTTTAATGGTTTTTGTTTTAACAGTTTTATCTTTTGTACTTTGTTCAGTTTCAAAAATGATACGTTTAAGAAGACATGGAACGCACTCTATTTGAATCTTCATATAAAACCCTGTAACAAAAACCTATATTAGAGTCTTACTAAACTAAAACATGCAAATTTAAAATCTCATTACTTTCATTAACCTATCAGGATGCTTCATATCTAAATATGATGTATCAAATACATAAAAATTGAATATTTTCATGGCATACATATGATAAAAAAATTCAAACATTTTATTCATGTCTGGGAAATAAAAGGCTTTGTTAACATAGATAAAAAATTTAAGGATATTATTAAAGATTTTCTTTTAATGAAATATGGAAGTTATCAAAAATCTTCATTTGTTATCAGCAAAATCACTGGAACCTCAATATCAAATTTTCTACGCAATAAAGAATCTTTCATAAGGATTTCTAATCTTTTAAGGCTCACAAACGCTATTAATATACCTAAGGATATTGTGGAAAAACAAATAATTGCATATCGAGACCACAATTCCCAGCCACCTTACTATATAAGCTTTCCTTATAAATTTACCCCTTTGGTTTTAAGAATTATTGCACATATCCCTGGGGATGGAAATATAAGAAAAGATGGATTATCGAGATGGGTCCAGAAAGATACTAAACCTATGCAAGATCTTTTAAAAAAAATTAGGAATATCAACTAAGTCTTCAGAAAGGGAATCGATATGCATTCCAAGATTTTTGATCAAAGTAAGTTGTTCAGCATTAGATTTAAAGCCTGAAGAACTCGGCTCCTCCAGACTAATAAATACTATTATAAGGCTTCCCCATCTATATAAAATTCAAACTATTTTTGCTTTAATTGAGGACGAAGCATCAATTGATTTTAAAAATTATAGTCCAATAAATATAAGATTAGTAGATAAGGATCTTATAAAATCTTATGCCAAGCTTTGTGATTCACTTAGCTATAAGCGAAGTGACATTGTAAGGAGATTAAATACAGGTTTTTGTAAAGGAAATATCATATACAGGTTTGGAATACTTGCTGATGGGATCAGATATCTTTATAGGGATTATAAAACTGCTGTAAAGATATTCAGTGAAATTGGAGGATTATGGAAGAAGGATCAAACCTTTAAAAATATATGTAAAATAGCCTGTAGTGTCAAAGCCCTTAAATCCCAAGAAGGACGGGTATGCACTAAAGAAATTTTAAAACTATTTTATATGTATAAGAATCTTAGTGTGAAGAGGATATGTAAATTAATGCACACGGAAGATTATAACAGAATTTATGATAGAGTTAGATCTCTTTATAAAAGAACGTTAATCAGAAGGACTAGTTATGGTAAATATGCTCTAAACAAGAGTCTTTGATACATATGGTCCATCCCTTATATATCCTTGCTTGAAGTAATATTCCTTAGCTCCTAATCCTGATATAATAACAAGTTTTTTTGCATCATATTTATCCTTAGCAATTCTTTCTGCATTTCTAAGTAATTGCTTTCCATAACCACGGTGCTGCCATCCATCCTTAATCCTTGAATTTAAGGGAATCATAGGTCCATATACATGAAGTTCCCTCACAACCATTCCATGTTTTTCTACAATCTCAGGTCTATATGTTTTTTCTGAAGGATATCTTAACCTAAGGAACGCTATCAATATGTCTTGTTTAATATCTTCATAGGAAAGGAATAATTCTTCACCTTCCGATGCAGGATATCTTACTATAAGTAATTTTATATCTTCACTTTTAGGCTCTAATCCTAGTTTTAACTTTATATGTCCTACTTCTCTACATCTTATACATCTACACACGGAACTTTGATCTTGTAATTTTTCTTGTATTATCTGCCTTAGATTGCTTTTTTTAACTCCAGATACAATCAGGTTTGAGGGTATATCTCTTTGTACACGTTGAATTCTAACCCATTTAGGTATTGTTTTTTTAACTTCACTAATAAGTTTAACTACATCTTTCAAAGGATATGGATTGTATTCACCTTTTTTCAACATCTGATATAATTTAGTCCCCTTCGTTACGAGAGTTGGGTATATCTTAAGACCATCAGGTTTAAAGCAGTTATCTTGAAACAATTTCCTAAAAACAGTTATATCTCTTTCATAATTAGAGCCGGGTAAGTTCGGCATTATATGGTAAGTTACTTTCAATCCAGCATCCTTTGCAATTCTTGTTGCAATAATTGAATCCGTAACAGTATGACCACGTTTCATCTTAGATAAAATATCATCCTCTATTGTTTGAACGCCAAGTTCAATCCGTGTTACACCCCAAGAAAGACTCATATCACAATGCCTAAGTCTAAACCAATCAGGACGGGTTTCAATAGTGAGTCCAATACATCGGGATTTTGCTTTTTCATTAATCTTTTTTGCTTCAGTTAGATTATTGGCATCTTTCTCATTCAAACCATCAAAACAACGTTTGATAAACCATTCTTTATAATATGGATCTCTTGCAGTAAAAGTACCACCCATAATTATAAAATCAATTTTATCTGTCGAATGACCAATTGCCTTTAACTGATCTAACCTACTTTTTGTTTGTAAATAGGGATCATAATCATTTAAAAGTGCTCTTAATGCAGCTGGTTCATGCCCTGTATAACTTTGAGGGGTATTATCAATTACTCCTCCTGGACAGGGTATGCATCTTCCATGAGGACAATCTTCAGGTGAAGTCATTACAGCAACAATAGCAACTCCAGATATTGTGCGCATTGATTTTTTTCTAAGAATTGAGACTGCCATATCTCTTTCTTCATCAGAAAAATCAGCAGGCAAATGTGCAAGAATATCACTATCTGGGGGAATAACATCCAAATTATATTTTTTACATAGTTTAACCTTAATTTTATGTAGTTCTTCTTTTGAATGAATTTTATTAGAGAGAATTAAATCAATAATTTCTTTATAGAAATCCATCAGAAACACCCGATAAAATTAAAAGATAAAAAATCTTTGTTTTTGATTTAATAGTTATCATATCAGAGTCAGAAAATGGTAGTTGGTTGGGTAATTTTATAAATTATATCTGTTATAATTTTATTATATAATGTTAATTCTCTAAAAGCAATATAGTAAATTGATTTGTTATCAATAATGTCATAGAAAATTTAGAAAAAAAAAATTTAATTTTTCATAAATTATCTATTATCTTTTTATATATGAACCTAAATTCCCCTGCTTGGTGAGTTAATGAAGTATACCATTGTTTATTGGTCAAGATTTGGGCATAATAAAAAAATAGTTAATTATCTTGCAGAAAAACTAAAGGAGAAAAAGGCAGAAATACAGATTTTAACAACTGATGAAGCAGATCCCACGGCTCTTCCTGAAGCAGAATTATATATATTCTCCGCTGCAGCAGAAGTATTCAATCTCCAAAGGAATATGAGGATGTTTATGAAAAATCTTGACGGAATGAACGGAAAAAAGTATGGAATCATCAACACCCATAGAATGGATAAGGACAGACTTTACAAGATGGAGAAACTACTATCAAAAAAGAATATGGTAAAGGTAGCAGACGTAGAGTTCAAAGTTGGGAAGGATATTCAATCAGGTAACGCTTTAATGGAAGGTTGGAAAGCAAAAATCGACGAATTCACAGAAAAACTATAAAAATCAATTTTTAACCCCACATAAGGATTCGAACCTATCTATAGATATTATTAATATTTTCAAAATATAAAGAAAAAAAAGAAATTTAATTTTCTTGATAAGTACCTTTAAAGTATAATGCTGGTCCGATGATAGACATGAATCTTCCGCCAAACTCATTTGTTTCTTCCCTGAAGCCAATAAAGCCAATAATTGGTGCTATTTTACCTGTTTCATCTATTTTTATTCTTCCAAGAATAATATTAAGATTTCTTCCAAAAATTGCCCTTAAAGTTCCAGATTGATCCCTTTGCGTAATAATCCACTGTCCATTTATAGTGCCAAAACGGGCTCTTAATTTATAAGTTCCTGAAAGTTCACCTACAGCATTCCATTCTCCATCTTTAATATATCCAATCTCTCCTTCAAAAGTTCCAGTTTCGCTTTTAGTTGGAATGGGTTTTTGTACAGTCTTTTGTACTGATAATGGTATAGCTGTTGCAGATATTGTTCCTATTAATATAAACATTAATAAAATTGCAAACAACTTTTTCATTTATTGCCTCCTATAATTATAAAAAAAGATATGATATAGGATATAAATAAAATTTTCTAATAAAAGACAAACACCGCGAATTAATTAGTAATTTTTATTGTATTACATCAAAAAATTATTTCAAAATTAGATATATTAAAAAAAGGATTCTTGTAATATATTAAAAGAGACATTCATTTAGGAACAGTAACTGTATATTTCAATTTGCCTTCAAAACCATAGCTAATGAATATTATCCTGTTTTCACCACCCAAAATAAAACAGTTGCAACTTTCAATGTTGCATTCGCATGCACAACCGAGATCATAAGAACCTGTATGATTTATTTCTAGATAACCCCCTAACCATATATCATTTATTTTTATGGATAAGTTGCCGGTTGTATTTAACTCGGTCACCATGATTTCTACTTTCGCATCAATAGCTTCACACTTACCCGGTGAATCATAGTTAAATACGTCAATGGTAACTTTTTTTGCTGGAATAGTTACTTCATTAAATATTATCTCATATTCCAGATCACGCTCAGAGGGTCCTATTTTACCAAATATAGCTACAGTTACAAGTATTCCAATAATGATAAAAACCAATCCTATATACCATATCCACTCAATTTTTTTTCTTTTTCCCCTTTTGCTCATAGTTTTCCCTTCTTTTCTTCTGCTTTTGATCAATTTTTTTTGATTTTGACACTCTCTCCTCAAATATTTGTTTGTGTTTAAAATGAATAACTAAAAGAGAACGAGCAGCAAATACAATGATGACAGCTGCAATAATTATTACTAAGATCGTGAGCGGTAGATTCTGGCCATAAACCACGTTTCCGTTCCAATCTACCACAATTCCACCACATTCATCAACAAACTTCCGCGAATTCTCAAAGGATGAAAAAGCAATCCTGTGACCACCCATTGTCCCGGGTATATCAATATTATAATTATTTACATAATAAGCATTATATCCATTAACAAGTCTACCAGTACCATAATCCCCAACATAAACAGCAAAGACTTGATTGCCTAACCGTTCTAATGCAGCATCCGGACAGCCTGGGCAATATGCATTTTCTGTGCCGTCCTCCAGGAGAAATATTGTTGCTAGTTTTGGTTGAATTACCATTCCACAATTCAAACAAAAAACCAAGTTTCCATCCCAACCATTTACTACACTTCCACCATACAATCCTCTAAATTCGTATGCTTTTATCATTGACTCAAATGCGATCCTTGAATCCTGAGTATTTCCTGTTGTCACATTGCTATCCTTGATAAAAAAAACATTATTTGCATCAAGTAACTCACCATTTTCGTAATCTGCAACTGCAATACTTTCAATATTTTCCTTTAACGATTCATACATATTATTAGCACAATGATGACAGCAATATTTATATGAAGAACCATTGTCTAGTGTGAATATAACACGCCAGTTATCTTGAATTTCTGAACCACAAGACAAGCAAAACTCCTTTTTTTCCACCTTAGGTATTACAATTAATTTTATAGCTTCTTGTATAGAATAAATCGGACTGTCAAGGGAGTTTTCAGTTTTATAGGTCTCTGCAGTTATATTATCCTTGAATATTTTGTTTGTTTCACAAGTTTTACCAAATAGTATAACTGGAGTAGAGGGTTCAGAAGAAAGTACATTTCCATTGAAAATACGCAATGTGATTGTTTCATTGGTAGTTTCACATTTTGCTATAAATTGATGCTCTGTATCATTATCTCCATGTTGTATTATATCCATTAAAGCACAGATAGGACAGCATTCATACCAGTTTTGATTATTTACACTCACAATAATAGCTCTATCTTTCTCCCATACCATTCCACATCTATGACA
>CAYFVP010000096.1:0-9949 GCA_964346655.1 uncultured Thermoplasmatales archaeon | reverse complement strand
TCATCTCCAAAATCCCAAGAATAATCAATGATGTTACCTTCAAAGCCCATACTTTTACTTGCATCAAATGTTACTTCTTGATTTGGATATCCTCCATATGGTCCACCTGTATCTACATATGGAGGCCAATCAAAGCTATTTGGATCATAATCGGCCCAATAAATATAATTACTATCAATATTTAAGCAATTATATGCTATATTAAAAAATCCATCATATCCCCATTCTTGGCCCCAACTATTTTTACATATCCAATATCCACCATTAGGAACAATAGAACTATCTTTCCACCCAACTATTACTACAACATGATTACGACCTGATACAGGTCGTAAATGAAAATAATACGCATTGGGGTTGTGAATCGTTCCTCCCCATATTTTGAAATTATTTGTTGCCTTTATTCCAGTAGCTACTGGACCCGTTTCAATTATCTGTGTTTTTATCAATTGTCTATGTACCTCACTACCATTTGCCCTCCAGGAACCATAATTAACAAGTGGAACAAGCATTTCTTCCCAGTTTGCACATTTTTCAGTACATAGAACAGGATCATGATCACAACCAAAAAAATCACAACCTCTCTGATCAATAGCTCTATAAGGAAAACAGGATTCAGGAATAATACCATTACAGTTATTTCCTTCAGGAGTTGTTTGTATTATATATTTAAAAGCTTGATTGATACTTCCACCACCACAATCACCAGCTTTTGGAATACAGGATAGAATATATTGTTCAGATAAATCAGGATTTAATTCTGCGCAATCCTCTTCAATTTCTATAATTGATTCAAAAACTCCTAACGCTGCAAATGCCCAACAACTACCACAATGTTTTTGATTTCTTCCAGGTGTTGTCCAATCCTTACCTTGATGAGTCATCCAGTTAAATTGACTGGGTACTGTTTTTAAAACAGGTTTAGGAGAAATTTCATCTGGCTCGAAAAAACTATCAGACTCTTTCATTACTGGAAAATCAGGAATATAATATCTATCGAAATCTAGTTCTTTATTATTAAAATTTGATATTTTGTTTGGTTTTGTAAGACTATTTTGTTCATTTTTTACAATTGAACTTGATACAGGAAAAACAGTTACAATCAAAATTATACATACTATAATGCCTATTATTTTACTTTTCATTTATTTACCTCCCTAATATTTGAAAACAAATATTATTTAATAAATATTTTCCTATAAATTTTATTCAATATTATTTTATGTATTTTCCATGGGTTGAATGTTGTGCAACAATTTAAGTAATCTTCTATTTTAAATTGTAAAGCCAATATATTTATCTAAAACAAATCTGGAAAGGAGGGTTTTTTAGTAAATTTTTCATAGACATTAAAAATCATAAAATTATGACAAAAGATAAAGATGTAAATGATAAGTCGATTGTAAAAGAAAAAAAGAGGTTTTTACAAACATTTTATCATTTACATTACAGTAAATATTGGTATTTTTGCTCAGTGGTGGTATATAACTGGAGGTGAAGGTTTTCCCTGGTTTATAACAACAACAGGTGGATGGACATTGGAATCATCCCTCACTTTATTGCTGTTTTCTTATTTTTGAAAAAATAAAAAAAAGCAAAATTATTTGCATTATCTTAAAATTTGTTTGAATAAAAATCTTGGATTTAGATAAAAAGCTAAAGTTGCATTTCGTTGCATTTTTATAAGGTCTTTTTTGTCTAATCCATTAGGTACATATATCATATGATCTGCATCTGGATAAAAGGATCCAATCTTCTTCCAAATATTGTCATCAACTGTATCGTTTATTATTAAGTTTTCATAAAATGGGGTTCCTGGAAATGGAGTTAAAATATGATATTTGATAAAATCTAATTTCAACTCCTTTGCAAAATGAATTGTCTGCTTAATGGTTTTTTTTGTTTCACCGGGGGTACCAAAAATGAAAGACCCGATAGTCTTGATTCCAACCTCTTTTGTATATTTTGCCGCATTTCTTGCATCTTCTAATGTAAATCCCTTCATTAATTTATCAAGAAGAGACTGAATACCAGATTCGAAACCATAACATATTCTCCTGCATCCTGCTTCATACATTTTTTGTAGCAGTTCTTTATCAACAATATCTGGACGAGTCTCACATGACCAAGTTATTTTTTCATTTAGCTTACTTGAAATTATCTCATCACAGATATCCATTCCATGCTTCTTCTGCAGAGCAAAAGTTGCATCAAGAAACACAATTTGCTTTAAGCTAAATTTTTCTATCAAATACTCGATTTCATTAATTATTTTTGAAGGTTGTCTTCTTCTGTAAACTTTTCCCATGGTTTTTACTGCAGAACAATGAATACATCTTGAAGGACAACCACGAGATGCTAATACAGGTAATGCTGATTTATCAGATGTAACAAAGGATGGAAATCTGTAAAATTCAATAGGAAATTTATGCCAAGCAGGAAAGGGTAATTCATCTAAATTCTTTATAAAAGGTCGTGGGGGAGTATGAACAACCGTTGAACCTTTCAAAAAAGATATTCCCCTTACTTTCTCAATATTTTTGTTTTCTTCAATGGCTTTAACCAATTCAAGAAATGTGTACTCTCCTTCAAAATGAACAATAATATCTGCTATTTTTTCTCTTAAAATATTCTCTGCAAAATAGGATGCGTGAACATTTCCAAAAACAATCTTTGTATCAGGTCTTTGCTTTTTTATTTCTTTTGATATTGCATACACTTCTAATGCAGATGGTGTCAAACAAGATATTCCGACAACATCAGGTTTCATTTCATTTACTTTTTCAATTATACCTTGAACACCTATATCAAACACATAATCATCAATGAGCTCTACATCAAGGTTATTTTTTTCTAATACTGCTACAATATATGCCAATCCTAATGATGGCATTGCATACTTTAATCTACGTGGCTTTCCCAAGAATGAGCCCATATCATATTTTGGATTTATGAGCAAAATCATTGCTTATTCCTTCTAAAAGTATAAAATATTATTATATTTAATATATGGTTTTCATTTTTTATTACAAATTTTTTAAAAAAAATTATCCAGGTCAATCTTTTATTAAGATAAATTATTATTAAAGTAAGTCCGAGAACATGCTAGATGAGGAAAAAATGAAAAAAGAATTATTCATTTTATGTGGAGAAACAGTTTTAAAACTAAAAGCTGAAGAAAATATTGAATCATCAAATATCACATATGCAGTTCCTCTGGTTTATGAAGACCAAGTTCCTATATTTTTAGAAATAAAAAATGATACTTCTTCAAATATAATAAATTATAAAATAATAGATGACAAAAATCCTCCAAATAAATTGATAAAATTTTTCTTTGGTCCTCTAGATAAAAATGAAAAGCTCACAATTCATTTCTCTTATTGGGTTCTTGTAAAAAACCAAAAATATAATGATATTCCAAAATATGTTAAAATTCCTAAAGAAAACGAATTATCAGAGTTTTTAAAAAAGTGGCTTAAATCAACTAAAGCGATTCAATCAGATAATTTAATTATTAAAGTTAAAGCAAAAATTCTTCGAAGATTTAACAATAATCTATTGAACCTTACAAAAAAGATATTTTTTTCGATTTGTTATCATAGACCAATTCTAACTGCTATTAGAGATTTGATTGAAAAAAAACCAATAGTTAGAAAAATTTTCCTTCCAAAAAGATACTGGACAGGGCTTATGGATGCAGTTTCAGGTTTGTTTTTTGGCGGACTTTGTGCAACTAAAGCAAATCTTGAAGTTGCTCTATTAAGAGCAAATGGCGTTCCATCAAGAATTTTAATTGTAAATCCAATTCATTATTATTCAAAAAAAATCGACTGGATTGATGCTCTTCATTATATTGTTGAATTTCACATTCCAAATTATGGATGGGTACGGGCAATGTCAGGTAGAGTTCCATATCAACCTAAAAATGATATTGTTTTAAGAATTGTACATCCAGAAGATGAAGATGATGCTGGAAATGGTTTAAGTTTCTATGGAGGAATGGAGCCTTGGTTTTGGTTTTCAGATAAAAGTATTAAGCTTGATTTTCCAGAAGATATATTCAAGTTATATAAAAAAATAAAAGGCCAAGGTATTCCAATAACAACTGGAGCATATATCAGTAATTTTAAAATAGAATCAGAATTAGCTAATCAAATTTTTAAATTATCAAAGGAGAATTGGACTCAATTTATTGAGTATTTCGGGAAAAAATTGAATAGCAAAAACTCAAAAATATTTGATGAAGCAATACAATTTAAAAAAAAGTGTTTACAAGATTTAACAAATTCAGATGTCAAAGGTTATATTGATAATTTAAAAAAATCAAAGGGTTTATTTTCAAAAATCACTGATTAAGCTTTTATGTAAAACTTTTATTGATTCTATCAAACAATAATAGGTACATATTTTCTAAATCTTCTGAACTTTTCTCCGGATCAAAGGGATTTGACGTTAATTCAAAACTTGTTTTTAAATTATTTTTTAGATCTTTATTTATATTTGCAATATAAGACCTATAGATTTTAGGATTATATTTTGTTTGATATAAAGATTTAAAAAATGAAGATTCTATCGGAGGGTGATATCCAAGGTTTAGTAAAATTTTAAAATATTTTTTTGCAACTTTATTTTGCTTGGTACTCAAGCATAAAAAAGGAAGCATATGAAATAAATTTACTAGTTGATGAAAATTATTTTCTCTTGTTAAATAAAACTGATAAAATGCTAATTCTTTTGAAAGAAAATCTTCAATATTTTCAATTAATTTTTTTATTTTTTCTTGGTTTTTTAACCAACTATTATCTTTAATATAACTATAAAGATCCTCTATCCCATAAAAATAATTGAATCTTTTTTCAAAGGTTTCAATTTTCAGACATTTTCTTGTGAATATATCATAATCTGTTGAAAGGGGCGGAATAATCACCCTTACTGTAGGAAACTTAAGTATTTTATGAGTATAATCAACAATTAAAATATCCCAATTGTTTTGCTGACAAATTTTAATTGACGTTTTTACATCATCACAGCTATCATTATTTATCGATGATTTTAACTGATCAAAGGAAATTTGTTTACCTCTTTCCAGAAAAGATAGGTCACCATAATAATCATATTGTCGTGTAAAATGTTTGAACTCTTCATTAATACCAAGATATTTTTTATCTAGGTCTTTTGTCCAAGCGTAATATAAAATATCAGATCTTTTTCTATTTATTAATTCGTCTTTATCAATATTTTGTAAATATTCAGTAAAACATCTTATAATTGCTTCATATAAATTACAATGTGATCCTACATTTATCCTTTTGAAGTATCTATCTTTTTTTAACTCATTTTCATCATTTTCAATGTTATGATTTACAAAAACTCCTCCTATGACTGGAATTGTATTGTTTAAAGTAAAATCTTTTATTATCACTTCAATATTTAGTGATTCAAACATTTTAAGATAATCTAAAACTTTCTCATTTTTAATCGATTCTGGATTTATTGTTGGACATTCTATTTTATTACTAACAATTTTATTTGCAGCATGTCGTTCAAATATTTCAAATGCGGCTTGAGCGATTGCCTCTTCATAGGTATTTCCAGAAGAAAGTCCATTAGATGTACTTTTAAGAGCGATAAAGTGAATTGGAACTTTTGCGTATCTTTTTTGAATAAATGAAAATGCGTCTACTAGAGTATCAAATAGATGTTCTTTTTTAAAAAATTCAAATTCTTCTTTTGATATTTTATCATGAAAATATTTGTTAATATTTTGATAATTTGTTGAATTCGACTCATCATTTTTAATAAACCCTTTCAAAAAACTTCGTTCATTTATATCATTTAATAATTTTCTATATCTAGCTGATTTTTCAGGTAGAGGGATCCTAAAAGGCAAAAATCCGGTTGAAAACCGCTCTGCTGTTTCTGCATAAGCACTTGCCTTTGATAAAACACTGGATATGCCTTTTCCATTTTGTGTAGAGCCAAGCACATCGATAAGTGCATAACCTGAATAAATCGATGCATATGAAGAGCTTACAGATTTTTCATGGTAAGTAAGTTTTAAACCTATTTTTTTGAATCCTCTTTCAATTCTTTTTATTGTATTTTCTGGATAATCGCATTTGAAATTATTATAGATTTTAGGTGAAGGATTTAATTTCATATTATCATTTTTAAAATTGTTTTTAATTCTAAAATTAGTCTTAGGGTAGAAAAAAATATGTATATTTGGTATATTTTACTCTTCTTCATCCTCTGCTTCAGTATTTAAGGACAGGAATTTCCCATAGCTAGCAGTATAACATGGCACCACACATCACCCATATATTGTTAAATGTTATCACGAACCATGTATACATATTTCACTTAAATACTTTTCTATATCCTCCAATTTTTAATGTTGGATCCCCAAAGAGAATAAACTCCTGAACACTTCTAGCATTTATAGCATCAGGTTTGGGACCTTCATTTTCACAATATAACGACGGTGAGTTCCATTTTATTGGAAATTTTTTAAGATAATCAATTATAACTTTTCCCCAAATTTCTCCAAGTATCTCTGTTCCATTAACTCCATACTCCCATAAAATTCTCGGCATAAGATAACTCCAACCTTCAGTTGTACCTCCAGCTTCTTTGTCCCATTTTAAATAAACTAAACCGGTACTACCAAAAGTTGCGATTGCACCACCGCCAATTTTTCGTGTTAGAACCCAACTCCAACATTCAGGTGCAAAATCAAAGCTTTTTTTCCAGGATTCATTTGTATACTTAAACAGGTTAATAGGTGATGTATCAAAAGCACTATTTCGACAACCATTGGTTATGCATATCGGTAGCATGTTTTGATTAGTAAGCAAGGGCATATTATAAATTGAAAACTTACCAATCTTTTTGTTATCATTTGGTGGATGAGTAGACCAAAAAACTGGATTACCATGACCTGCCAAAACTAAAAAACCGCATCCCTTGTTAATAGCCTTTATTATCTTGTAGGCCCCATGAACTGTCAAATCTCCTGAAGATGCCCATAATGTTTCTTGATTAAAATTTTTCAGATTATCTAGAGCTTTTTGAGCGTCAATTTCTCCCTCAAAGATATCATCTTTGGTTGGATACGTATCACCCCCTGCCGCAACGATTTTTTTAAACCATGATTTATCAGTTGTTTTTCGTTCATAATTGATTATTTTATTCACCATAATTTTAACTTCAAATCTGTTTCTACATGGCAGTC
Organism: uncultured Thermoplasmatales archaeon; assembly: GCA_964346655.1. GTDB lineage: Archaea > Thermoplasmatota > E2 > DHVEG-1 > DHVEG-1 > CAYFVP01. The sequence continues at coordinate 2,712 of CAYFVP010000096.1, read as the reverse complement.
TACCAATATATACATCAGGTCTTAAGTCAATATTTTTATCCTCTGCAGTTTTGCCCTTCCATTCTCCAAAAATCCCATTTCCATTAGTATCCCAGCTTGAAAAGTTACCATTTGAATCATAAATATCAGCATAATACAAATCTGAAATTATTTTGTTTTCCAGAAAATCTTGCTTGTAATCTATTGCTAGATTATTGACATATCTAACTGGAAGTTGTTTTGAACCACCAACTAGAAGGACAAATTTTATTTTCCAATTTTCTTTTGCATTTTTTATAAAATATTTTATTTTCTCTGGTTTATCTCGGCCTTTACCATTAAAATATTTTTCATCAAAGATTTCTTTTAGTGATACAATTATAGTTTTAATTCCACATTGTTTTTTATGTTTTACCAGCTCGTTTAATGATTTTTTAAATTTAGAAGGAGCAATTATTAAAAAATCAAAACTTTTAGAATTATTAGAAGTAAAAACTGTTATTTTTTTATTGAGTGAAGCTTTCATACTTGATTTTATGTATCTTCTCTATCATTTATTTCTTCTTCTTCATCTTCTTTATTTAAAGACAAGAATTTTCCATAGCTTGCAGTGAAACTTGGCATTTTTTTATTCCTCCATCAATATTTATTATTTTTTTATTAAAGTTTTATTGACATCTAAAATTAAATATATATAATGTTTGACATAAATAACAAAAATTTTTATATTTTGACGATTATACGTCATTTATGACAAATTTAACCTATATTGTTTGGAAGGAGCTTGACAACGATACTAGTATAAGACGATGTATGAGTAGAGGATTGATTAATACTACATCATTAGCAAGATATTTTATTAAAAATAAAAGAGTAGATGGAACACTTGATGGAGTTAGCAGTGCGATACGCCGTTATAAACTTGACATCCATGCTGATATTTTTGATTTGGCATATAAAATACTAAGCCAGACTATTAATATATCAACAAAGAGTAATTTAGCAGAAATATCACTCATTAAGGATGACGAAGTTCAAAAACTTCTGCCTAAGCTCTTTAATATTATAAAATATGTTCAAGGAGATGTCTTAAGAGTTTCCCAGGCAAATGAATCAATACGTCTTTTAATTGATGAAAAAAACATGGATAATGTAATAAATTTATTCCCAAAAAATAAAATCATAACAAAGGAGAAGGGATTAGCTGAAATCAATATCTATATACATCCAAAGATGCAAACTACACCAGGGATTCTTGCTGCAATAGCAAATGAACTAGCTATTAATGAAATTAATATTGTAGAGTTTATGACATGCCCTCCAGAGATGATATGTGTAGTTAAAAAAGATGATCTCCTTAAATCATCAAAAGTTCTTTACAAACTATGCGAATCTAATAAATAATAATTATATTGTAAAATGGGTATTTAAAATGCAAGGCCCCTTAAGTCGGTTTTGACTTTAAATTGAAATATTATGAGATATAGTTACGTATTTTTTGTAGTATTGGAAACATATCAAAAAATCTTATATGTCATAAGGTTCTTTCATTGGATTTCTATCAAAATCTATTGATGGAGCGGGTATATAAATTGGAAACTTGTAGTATTCATCATAATTAATAGGAATTTTAATAGAAAAAAGATAGATATATTTCAAACCAGGTATTATTTTAGGAAGAATCATCGGTCTCCCCCAATAGTTATTATTCACATTCACCTTTGGACTTGGATGCATATAATTATGAAAACAATCTTTTCCTCTATTTTGATAAATATTATTTTTTACTACCTCAACATTATTTTTGTTAACAAAATTGTGAATGCCTACATAATTTTCGCAAACATTATTAAATTTAACAACAATATTATCGGATTTCCTAGTACTAATACCAACACCGTTATACTTAACATCATTATATGATATTATATTATTATAACCAGAAGATACACTAATTCCTCCACCATATCGATTATAAAAAACACAATGATGAACAATATTTTTAGTAATCAAATTTTCTGAACTACTACCGATAGCTATACCATGAAAACCACTATCTTTAATAAAATTATAAGAAATTATATTCTTATCAGACTCCTCTTCCCCAGCTGGAAAAATAAAAATTGAACAGTAATTGTTAGTAAAAATATTATCTGTAATAATATTTTCATTTCCATTAACAATTTGTACTGCTTGAGTATCTGGACGGGTTACATTTTGAAAGGTAAAACCACTCAGTTTAACATTATCTGCAATGATTTTTACAATGTTTATGTCTGCCTTATCCAATCCATCAATAATAGTTGTTTCCTTATTTTCACCTATTAGCTGAATCGATTTATCAACTCTAACAAGTTCATAATATGGAGAACTATCATCATAAACAAAAACGGTATCCCCCTCTAATGCATCATTAATTGCATCCTGAATACATGTGTAATTACCTGGTCCATTACCGCCAACGTATAAAGTATTGCTAGCAGAAAGTATTGTATATGATTTTTCAACTATTGGTTTAATTGCATTAGATGGAACAACACTTGCACAAATAAATAAAGTAATTATACCAAATACAAGAGTTTTCCTAAACACATATTTCACATATCCTCCTCTTTTAATTAAATATAATTTTTAAATATATCGTATTATTTTATAACAAAATAAGTAATAAATGTTACTAATAAATGTACATTAATGTACAATATTGTGCTTCGAAATAATAAACTCAATTTT